>CBDTTR010000089.1:0-7654 GCA_965363405.1 uncultured bacterium
ACGGGGTCGCAAAGGGAAACTATCGGCACGTGCGTGCCTCTCTTGTTTCACCCTCTGGATTAAACAAAACTACCCGTTGCACGTGTAGTCATTTACGACACAATTTTGCACCTCAACATATCTATGGATATGCCTTCGTTGCAAAATCGCTCCAACTGCTCGTTTCGCTGCGGTTTTCTGCGTCTCGCTACGACATCTAATGCAAAATCTGGGTTTAACCCATCGCTTTCTTCAAATCATTAACGAATTTACTTACTCTTTGCACCATCTGCTTTTTACCCCGACTGTTTTCAACAATCTTAATTATTGCACTACCTACTACTACAGCATCAGCCCATTTCGCAACCCTTTTTGCATGTACGGGGCTTGAGATTCCGAAACCGACCCCGATAGGAAGATTCGTTTTTCTTCTTATTTTTGTTATTTGTTTCCTAATATCTCTATCGAGTTCTGAGCGAATACCAGTTACCCCCGTTAACGAAACATAATAGATGAAACCTGTGCCATTTTTTGTGATGAGATTTATTCTTTTGTCATCACTGGTAGGTGCAAGCAAAAATATAATATCTAAACCAGCACTGTCTGTCTGGGTTTTCATCTCTCCAGCTTCTTCAGGAGGAAGATCAACGATTAAAACACCATCTACTCCGGCATCCTTTGCATCTCTGGAAATACGTTTCAGTCCATAAATAAAAAATGGATTATAGTAACCCATAAGTATGATTGGTATGTCAGTCTTCATACGCACTTTTTTTACCAATTCTAAAATCATTTTCAAATTTGTCCCATTTGCCAAAGAACGTTCCGAAGCCATCTGAATAATAGGTCCGTCTGCCATGGGATCTGAAAAAGGCACTCCCAGCTCTATCATGTCAGCACCGGATTTTTCCAATTCATAGATAAACTTCTCTGTGGTGTTCATATCAGGATATCCTGCTGTAATAAAAGGGATTAAAGCTTTCCTCCCTTCTGATCTTAATGTCTCAAAAGTCTTACTAATTCTACTCATTTGTTTATCTTCCTTTCAGTTATTTAAATTCCTGACATTCCATAACTCATTGGAGTATTGGAGTGGTGGAGTAGTGATTTAATCTGTGAAATCACAGTTTGAGCCCCATGACGTCCGCTACAATATGAATGTCTTTATCACCTCTGCCAGACAAATTGACTATAATTATTTCATCTTTTTTTAAGCGTTTTGAAAGTTTCATCACATAAGCTAAAGCATGAGAACTTTCCAGGGCAGGCATAATACCTTCAGTAAGAGTGAGTGTTTCGAAACCATGAAGCGCCTCTTTATCAGTTACCGAGACATAATTAATTCTCTTCAAATCATGCAGATAACAATGTTCGGGTCCAACCCCGGGGTAATCCAACCCCGCCGCAATAGAATGTGCAGAATTAATTTGGCCGTATTTATCTTGCAAAAGATAGTTTTTATTGCCGTGTAATACTCCAATCTTTCCTGCACATATTGAGGCAGAATGCTTGCCACTCCTTAAGCCTTTTCCCGCAGCCTCTACACCAATCATTTTAACCTGCTTGTATTTGATAAATGGATAATATATGCCAATGGCATTACTTCCTCCTCCTACACAAGCAACCAAATAGTCAGGCAATCTATTTTCCTGTGCGAGAATCTGTCTTTTCGTTTCCTCTCCAATAACTTTCTGGAAATCCCTGACCATAACTGGATATGGATGAGGACCAGCAACCGAACCGATAATATAGAACGTATTGCGAACATTTGTTATCCAATCCCTTAGAGCCTCATTCATGGCATCTTTTAAGGTATTGCTGCCGGAGGATACCGGTTTTACCTGGGCTCCTAACAGTCTCATTCGAAAAACATTCAAAGATTGCCTCTTGATATCCTCCGTACCCATATAAATTACACATTCCAAACCAAACAGCGCTGCAACAGTTGCTGTTGCCACTCCATGCTGACCCGCACCAGTTTCAGCAATAATTCTTGTCTTTCCCATTCTTTTAGCAAGGAGTATTTGACCGATTGTGTTATTTATTTTATGGGCACCTGTGTGGTTTAAGTCTTCCCTCTTCAAATATACTTTAGGTCCTCCCAGGTGTTCGGTGAACCGTTCAGCGAAATATAGAGGTGTTTCCCTACCCACATACTGTTTCAGATAGTAGTTCAGCTCCTTTTTAAAATCAGGGTTATTCTTATAGTGATTGTATGCATTCTCCAACTCCAGTAGTGAGGGCATCAGGGTTTCAGAAACATATCTTCCCCCATACGCACCAAAGTGGCCCTTCTTGTCTGGTACTCTCATCAGGCATTTCCTTTCAATTGAGTAACTCTCTTAGTTTTTTTCCAATATCCTTTTCTTTCATAAGTGCTTCACCGATTAAAAAGGCGTCAATCCCCTCTTTTTGTAATGATAAAATAATATCTTTAGTATCTATACCACTTTCACTGACTACAATTTTATCATCAGGGATGTATTTTGCAAGTTGAAGAGAGGTGTTCGTGTTAACCTGAAAATTTGTAAGATCCCTGTTATTAATACCGATTATTTGAGCATCTGTTGAAAGAACTCTTTTTAATTCTTCCAGAGTATGTACCTCAACCAGAGCGCTAAGACCCAATTGGTGAGCCAAATTAATATAATCTGTTAATTCTGCATCAGATAGAATAGCAGCAATCAATAAAACAGCATCCGCACTGTAAATTCTTGCCTGATAAATCTGATACACATCAATGATAAAATCTTTGTCCAAGATCGGGATTGAGGTTGCTTCCTTGATCTGTTTAAGGTATTCAAGATCTCCCTGGAAATATTTTTTATCTGTTAAGACCGAAATAGCAACTGCACCATTTTCCTGGTATTCCATTGCAATTTCTACTGGATTAAAATCACTCCTTATAACCCCCCGTGATGGAGAAGCCTTTTTAACCTCTGCAATGATGCTTATGTTTTTACTGGCATTTAGCAAAGATGATTTAAGAAGAGCTTTTTTTAAATCTCTTGTGGGAGGTAATTCCCGTATTGTATCTTTAAGAATATTTAACGGCTGTCTGCTTTTAAGCTGAACCAGCTCATTCCTTTTATGACTGACGATGTTTTCCAAAATCATGATGATCACTAATTGGTAAATTTGACAAGTTTTTGAAGGATGGCCATTGCCTTCCCACTGTCAATGGATTCAGCAGAGATTTTGATGCCCTGAATCATATCTTTGGCCTTTCCGGCAGCAATAAGACCTGCAGCACTATTCAGTAAAACAACATCTCTTTTGGTTCCTTTTCTACCACTGAGTAACTCCCTGGCAATACGAACATTTTCCTTTATATCCCCCCCCTGCAAATCTGCAATGCCACCTGATTTCATTCCAAAATCCTCTGGGTGAATATTATATGTTTTGATTTCTTTCCCTGTAAGCTCAGTGATTTTCGTATTCCCTGTTATAGTGATTTCATCCAAGCCATCACTTCCGTGAACGACAAGGGCATGCTTACATCCAAGGTTCATTAATACGATCGAAAAGGTTTCCGTTAACTTATGGTCATATACTCCCAGTAGCTGAGCATTGGCCATTGCAGGATTTGTCAAAGGACCTATCATGTTAAATATAGTCCTGATACCAATCTCTTTTCTGGGAATGGCAGCAAATTTCATAGCACCATGGAATAGAGGAGCATATAAAAAACCAAAGCCGACCTCCTCGATACACTCTGCCACCTTTTTTGTTGAAACATCAATATTTATTCCCAAAGCCTGGATGAGGTCAGCACTGCCACATTTACTTGACACTGAACGGTTACCGTGTTTTGCAACTTTTACCCCGGCACCTGCAATCACAAAGGCAGAGACAGTTGAAATATTAAAGGTTCCCTTCATATCGCCACCGGTTCCACAGGTGTCCAAAAGCGCGGCGTCGTTTTCAATTGATAGATTTAATTTAGCAACTTTTTTACGCATAACTGTGGCAGCCGCCGTAATTTCTTCAATAGTCTCTCCCTTCATTTGCAAAGCAGTAATAAATGCTCCAATCTGGGAGTCAGTAGCCTTTCCACCCATAATTTCATCAGTAACCTCTGCCATTTCAGTTTCTGATAAATTTTGAGAATTAACTATCTTTTTAAGGGCCTCTACAATCATCCTAATCTTTTCTTGATAGTTTTAAAAAATTGTTTAATAACTTTTTACCACTTGTTGTTAAAATTGATTCTGGGTGGAACTGAACACCCCAGACTAAACATTCTTTATGTTTTACACCCATGATTTCCTGTTCTTCTGTCCAGGCGTTAATCTCTAAGCAATCAGGCAGAGTTTCCTTTTCAATAATAAGTGAATGGTAACGTGTAGCTTCTAAAGGGTTTGGTAACTCTTTAAAAATATCCTTTCCATCATGATGTATAAGAGATGTCTTTCCATGCATTAGTCTGGGAGCAGGAACAATATTCCCCCCAAAAGATTCCCCAATGCATTGGTGACCAAGGCATACTCCTAAGATAGGCAACTTTCCTGTAAAATGATTAATCAAATCTAATGAAATGCCGGCATCTTTTGGAGTTCCTGGTCCGGGGGAAATGACTAGAATCTCCGGGTTCAGCTTTTCGATTTCGGATAGGCTTACCTTATCGTTTCGAAAAACTTCTATCTCTTCTCCCAATTCACCAAAGTACTGGACTAAATTGTATGTAAAAGAATCATAATTATCAATCATTAAGAGCATAATTATTCAAGTCCTTCTTTAACCATTTGTAAGGCTTTTACCATTGCTTTTGCTTTATTAAGAGTTTCTTGAAATTCATTCTCGGGCTCTGAGTCTGCCACAATACCAGCACCAGCTTGAAAATAGATGGTATCATTTTTTATGAGAATCGTTCTTATAACAATACAAAAATCCATATTGCCAGAAAAGCTGAAATATCCAACTGCACCAGCATAAGGACCTCTTTTAGATTGTTCCAATTCCTCTATTATTTCCATAGCCCTTACTTTAGGAGCTCCTGAGACAGTTCCCGCAGGGAAACAGGCTTTTAAAACATCAAAGCTATCCATCCCTTTTTCCAAAACACCCCTGACATCTGAAACGATATGCATGACATGGGAATATTTCTCAATGACCAAAAATTCAGGGACTTCAACGCTGCCCATTTTTGAAACTCTGCCAACATCATTTCTTCCCAAATCTACCAGCATTACATGTTCGGCTATTTCTTTTGGGTCTTTAAGGAGGTCTTCCTGGAACCATTCATCTTCCTTTTCATTTTTTCCTCTCGGACGTGTTCCGGCTATAGGCCTCAATTCAATGTTATCCCCTTCTACCCTGACTAACACCTCAGGGGAGGCTCCTGCAATGATTAAATCATCAAAAGAGAGGTAATACATGTAGGGAGAGGGATTGACTCTTCTAAGGGCGCGGTAGACATTAAAAGGGTCCCCTTCAAGTTTTGTCTGAAATCTTTGTGAGAGGACAACCTGAATAATATCACCCGCGGTGATATACTCTTTAGCTTTCGTCACGATATTCTTAAAATATTCAATTTCCATATTGGAAGATACGCTTACCGGCTCATCACCATGAAACTCTATTGCAGTTACAGGAGAAGGTTTGCGTAGAAGAGATATAATCCTTTCAATCTTATCCTGTGCATTATTATAAACGTCTTCTAAAGTTTTCCCCTCGTCTACATGAACGTTGCATACAATCTTTATGGTGTTAGTCAAGTTATCAAAAATCAAAATAGTTTCCGTAATGAGAAAAATACTATCTAAAAGATTCAGATCATCCTGGGTGTGATCTGGAAGACGCTCGATAAATTTCACCATGTCATAACTGACGTAACCAACAGCACCCCCAAAAAACCTGGGCAACCCTTCAACCTCAACCAGATTATACCTGTTCATTATTTCTCGCAGAAGATCGAGAGGATAATCACTATCCTCTATAATCTGGGTCTTCCCATCTCTAACTAATTCAACTCTCCTGCCTTTGTTTCTGAAGATCAATGCCGGGTCAAATCCAATAAAACTGTACCGACCCCATTTCTCCCCTCCTTCTACACTTTCTAAAAGAAAGGAATATTTATTTTTGCCTATCTTCTTAAATGCAGAAACAGGAGTTTCCATATCTGCTAATATTTCAGTATAGATTGGAATAAGATTGCCTTCTTTCCTCATCTCTTTGAACTCTTCAAAAGAAGGATAATATTTTCTTTTCCTCTCTTTTTTTTTCATCAATATTAATCCTTATCTTCAGTCTTCCTGGACACTATAATGAAAACATAATAAAGCCATGAGATTAACCCAGATTTTGCAGTAGGTATCGTAGCGAGGCGAAGAAAACCTTAGCGAAACGTGCAGTTGGAGCGATTTTGCGACGCAGGCATATCCATAGATATGTTAAGGAGCAAAATCGTGAAACAAGCGGTACAGCAAGGATTTTCAAGCCGTAGTAGATGGCTACTGCAAATTCTGGGTTAAAATACCCATGGCTTTATTATGCACGAATAAAACCGTGGATACAATAGCATACTTGACCACGGCTTTTTTAGAACTCATTTAAACTGAAAGCAGTGGTAATAGATAAGTTGAAGTTTTCCACCACCAGAGCAATATTTTGATTAAATCTTTACCGAATAAACCAAATTGCTTGATATTATTAATATCTAAAAACATAGCATTTTACTAACAAAATATGCAATTTTTGTCAAGTATATAAAATAACTGTATAGTTATGTCACGTAAGAGACATTCATATTGCATTCTAATAAATGACAATTTTTTTAATGCTCTGTTTTACGGTCAAAGGTAGTGAAACAAAGGAAGCACGATAGTGCTGCTGTTTCCTTTTGCGATCCCGTGCAAAGCACGGGGGTTTCAAAGTAAACAATAAATAAATATCTACATTTTTCACTGTTTAATCCAATCATTAGTACCGATATGAAATGAGGATAATAACATAGAAGAAATATTTTCTTATAGGGAATAGGAAAGATGAAAAAAATGTCTGAAATATTTTCGCTCTGGCGTATCTTGCTGGTCGCCTCAATACTTACAATTTCTTACCTCATAACGGTTAACCTAAATGACGCTATAGCTATATATCGCACATCATGGCCACCATATAAGTCAGATGGCTGTATAATATTAAATCTTCACTGGTCTCAAGGTGAAATAACGTTAAACAGTCTAAAAACGATCCATAATCTTCAAAAAAGAGGTGGGAGAAAAGTTAAAATCAGCCCGTTCTACTACACCCTCGATTCAAAAGACGGTGTAAGCATGAAAGCCGAATACATCAAAGTGCCCAGAAAACTTCATTATGACTATTTTGACGAGTCTACAGGCGAGCTTAGAGGTGGGCAATTGGAACGAGATGAAGTTGATTTTTCAATAAGAGTACCCAACCTTCATAAAGCAAATCAAATAAGATTTTACAAAACGAATAGACCATTATATCCCTATACAACAAATCAAAGGATGCTTCTAGAAAGATCAGACAATAGTAAACTTATTGGTGAAGTAAATATTTTTTGATAAATTTAATCTCTAACCTGATAAAGATATTTATTCAATCTGTTTATCTACAATACTCAAGTTGTCTATTAGTTCTTGGATCCCTGCTTTTGCAGGGATGACAGGCAAGGATGGGACCGATTGAAAAAACGTGTCATTCCCGCGCA
>CBDTTR010000090.1:0-7640 GCA_965363405.1 uncultured bacterium
AAGAGAACTCCTTAACTTTAGATCACTTTAGTCAATTTAGTTCACTTTAGTCACTTTTCTTAGGAGGAGAAATTCATGACACTTGCAGCTAATAAAACCAAGATTGTCTGTACCATCGGACCTGCGTCTGAGTCTCCGGAGATTATGGAACGAATGATTGGGGCAGGTATGAACGTGGCGCGTCTCAACTTCTCTCATGGTGATTTCTCAAGTCACAAAAAGATAATTGATAATCTGCGCACCGCTTCCAAAGCAGCGGGAAGGCGGGTGGCGATTATGGCCGACCTTTCTGGTCCAAAGATGCGCATCGGCGAATTTTCCCAGGAGCCGATTGACTTAAAACCGGGCGATGCTTTCACCTTGACTACTGAAGATATTGTTGGCGATACCGGTCGGGTTTCTGTAAGCTTCGCACGCCTCCCGCAGGTTGTAAAGGCTGGGGACAAATTGTTTCTCAATGATGGTTACCTTCAGATTGAAGTAATGAGGGTAGAAGGGAACGATGTTAAGTGTCAGGTTCTGGTTGGTGGTGAGTTGCGCTCCCGTAAAGGCCTCAATTTGCCAGGCGTCGATCTGGGTATCAGCGCCTTCACCGATCGCGACCATGATTGTCTGAAATTCGCCATGGAACAGGGTGTGGATGCTGTCAGTCAATCGTTTGTCGAGACCGCTTCTGACATTAATGCTGTTCGAGACGCCGCCGCAGCACTGGGTCATAATCCCTTTATCATTGCCAAGATCGAACGTTCTGGGGCACTCGATCATATGGAGAGTATCTTTGAGGCCGCCGATGGGATCATGATCGCTCGCGGCGACTTGGGTGTGGAGATACCCATTGAACAGATTGCTATTGTCCAGAAACGACTGATGCGTCAGGCAAATGAGCTATGCAAACCAGTTATTACGGCCACCCAGATGCTGGAATCGATGACCAGTAATAGCCGTCCCACCCGGGCTGAGGCAACGGATGTAGCTAATGCGATTCTTGATGGTACAGATTGCGTCATGCTCTCCGGAGAATCGGCTATGGGGGAGTATCCGCTGGCTGCTGTGGAGATGTTGGCTAAGATTGCCGCATCTGTTGAGCCGTATCGATCATGCTATGGTTTGCAGGATGTCCTGGGAACAACCGATAGCGATGAGGATGTGAGTTTAACGGATCTAATCGCGTTGAGTGTCGAGACCACTGTGGATCGTATCTCCCCGGCTGCGGTGATCGTACCTACCAGGAGTGGTGATACGGCAAGAAAGATATCGCGTTTTAAACTTCCTGTGTGGATAACAGCAGTGAGTTCCCAGGAGTCAACCTGCCAGCGGCTTCAATTCTCTTACGGAGTTTGTTCGGTACATCAGCCGGACCACCCTGAGGACTGGAAGGTGTTTGCCCGGGACCTGCTTAAGTCTCAGGGGATAAAAGGGAACCTGGTGGTCTTGACCGAAGGGCCGTCTTTGAAGCATCCGGACGCAAACAATCGCATAGAACTCATCGACCTTCAGGCAGAAAAATGAGCGTAGTCGCTAACGGAGTGATGGGTTTGATACATGTTGCGGGTTACGCGTTTCGTGTTACGGGTTCAATAATATCCTTTCTTCTCAACCAGCAACTTGTAACCCCTAACGGATTCCATATTTATTAGTATTCCAATACTCCACCACTCCATTGTGGAGCTAACATAATTAAGAAAGGAGAACAAAATGACTGACAAAAATAACGCACAAATCACAAAAGTAATAGGCCGAGAGATTTTGGACAGTCGTGGTAATCCTACTGTGGAAGTCGAGGTCAGTCTGGCCTGCGGGGTTACGGCACGAGCGGGGGTGCCTTCGGGGGCCTCCACAGGAAGTCGGGAGGCGCTGGAACTACGCGATGGTGATAAAAAACGCTTTGGCGGCAAGGGTGTGCTCAAAGCAGTAAGTTACATCAATGGTATCATTTGTGATACTCTTAAGGGTTATGATGCTGGCAGGCAGTCAGCTATTGACACAAAACTTATCGACATGGATGGAACCCCCAACAAGGGCAATTTTGGGGCTAACGCAATCCTGGGTGTTTCCCTGGCTGTAGCGAGGGCGGCGGCAATAGCGGCTGATTTGCCTCTCTACCGCTATATTGGCGGGACCGGTCCATTCCGCATGCCTGTACCCATGCTGAATATCATGAATGGTGGAGTTCATGCACGCTGGCAGGGTGCCGATTTTCAGGAGTTTATGATTGGACCCTATGGGGCAGGGACTTTTAGAGAAGCGCTCCGGTGGGCCAGTGAGATATATCAGGCGTTACGCTCGGTGCTGATGGATGCTGGACATCATGTGGGCGTCGGGGACGAAGGCGGCTTTGCCCCCAATGTGTCTTCCAATGAGGAGCCATTGGAACTGATTGTCAAGGGCATCGAGAAAGCAGGCTTAAAGCCCGGTATAGAAGTAGGTATTGCTATGGACCCAGCCTCCAGCGAATTCTTCAAGGATGGTCGTTACAACCTGCGTACTGAAAATCGGAAATGTTCTGCTGAGGAGATGGTGGACTACTATGAGAAGCTCATCAAAGCCTATCCCATCTGTTTAATAGAAGACGGTCTGGCCGAGGATGACTGGGATGGATGGAAAGTCTTAAATAGTCGTTTGGGTAACATGATCGAACTGGTAGGGGATGATCTCTTTGTTACCAACGTTGAATATATTGCCAGAGGTATCAGTGAAAAATGTGCCAATGCCGCTCTGATCAAACTCAATCAGATTGGCAGCCTTACGGAAACGGTAGAAGCGGTTAGGATGTGTCAACGGGCCGGATGGGGGGCGTTTGTATCACACCGCAGTGGAGAGACGATAGATAGTTTTATTGCAGATATGACAGTGGCTCTGGATACTGGACACCTGAAGACCGGTGCCCCCGCCCGGGGAGAGCGAATTGAGAAGTATAACCAGCTGTTACGCATTGAAGAGGATATGGGTGCTTCGGCCAAATATGCAGGAAAGGAAGCTTTCATCAGACCGATACGCTTTTAGATTGAAGGAAGACAAACCTTATTGAAGGGAGTTATTATGCCAGTTGCTGACTATGAAACGTATTGTAAAATGCTTGATAGAGCAAAGGAAAAACACTTTGCCTACCCTGCTATCAATGTAACCTCACTTACTTCAGCCAACGCAGTATTGAAAGGCCTTGCCGAGAGCGGAAGTGATGGTATTATCCAGGTTTCAACCGGAGGTGCTGCTTTTGCTTCAGGTTCCGCAGTGAAGGATATGGCTTTAGGCGCCATCTCTATAGCTGAGCATGTCCACCGTGCTGCAGAGCGCTATAACATTTATGTTGCCTTGCATACGGACCACTGTCAGGCGAATGTACTTGACAGCTTTGTGATTCCTCTCATTGAAGAGACTGAAAGGCGCCGTGCAGCCGGTCAGACAAATTTATTCAACAGCCACATGTTCGACGGGAGTGCCCTGCCTCTGAAAGAAAATCTGGATATTGCAGTTCCTCTTCTCGAGCGCTGTCATAAGAACGAGATTATTCTGGAGATTGAGGCGGGCGTGGTGGGAGGAGAAGAAGATGGAGTTAAAACTGAAGGTACCCCTGCTGAAAAGCTCTATACCACACGGGAAGATATGCTCGAAGTTGCCCGTCGCCTTAATTCGGTAAAAGGTGCACGTTACCTGTTGGCAGCTACCTTTGGTAATGTTCATGGTGTGTATAAGCCTGGTCATGTGAAACTTAAACCATCTATTCTGAAAGATGGGCAAGAGGCGGTCGAAAAGACTTACGGCAAGGATGCAAGCTTTTATCTGGTGTTCCACGGCGGATCAGGTTCATCACTGGAAGATATTCGGGAGACGCTTGATTACGGTGTGGTGAAAATGAACATTGATACGGATACGCAATATGCTTTTTCTCGTCCGATTGCTGGCCACATGCTGAAGAACTATGATGGTGTTCTCAAAGTAGATGGAGAGGTGGGAAATAAAAAGCAATATGATCCTCGTGTTTACATGAAGTTGGCAGAAGAATCTATGGCCGAACGTACGAGACAGGCAGTAGGGGATTTAAGAGGAGTAGACACCACTCTTTTCAAAGGGTAAAACATATCACCTTCTCTTGAGGTTTTATCATGCACAAAGAGGTGCAGGAATCGTTTCTTCAAAGAATAATTGACAAAAAGAGTAAGTGTCATCCCTGGCAGGGTGACAAGTTAGATCCAGGCGCATCCACCGGCAAATTGAAGGAATTGAGAAGCAGACTTGATGAGCTGTTTGATCACCTTCTCTCAGAGCTTGATCCTTACCAGAGAGTTCTTAAATCTATTTCATTCGATGGTAGTAAAGTGCGCTGTGCTGGTAGTGAGGCAACCCTTAAAAACGAGGGTAAGGTAATCGTGGTAGGCGCAGGTAAAGCAAGTCATCAAATGGCTCAGGCAGTCCATGAGATTTTTGGAGAACGTGCAACGGGGCTGATAAATGTTCATAAGGATCTTGGCTCCCTTCCCCCTCTGGGGAATATCAGGTTTCAACCTGCGGGTCATCCCAATCCTGATGAAGGAAGTGTAAAGGGGGCACGAGAGATTATACAACTGTTGGAAGGAGCGGGGTCTCAAGATATTGTCTTCTCACTGATCTCCGGTGGAGGTTCAGCCATGATGGAACTGCCGGTTCCAGGTGTTACGCTTGGTGAGTACATCACGGCAAATGAGTTTCTCAACCGTGCAGGTTGTGAGATAGAGGATTGGAATGCGGTACGGAAGCACCTCTCGCAGGTGAAGGGAGGGCAGCTGGCAAAAAGAGCAGAAGGTGCTGCAAAAGTCTTTAACCTTATGGTATCGGATGTCAAAGGTGATCGTCTCGATGTGATTGCCTCTGGTCCCTTCGTAACGGACCCCGCAACCTTTGAGGATGCTTACAGGGTTCTTACCAACATACAGCAGAAGGCCGATGCCCTGGGAACAGATATCCCCCCAAAAGTGATCGACTACATAAAGAATAGCCGCGGTGTTCGTGAGAGTGAGACACTCAAAGAATCACTTCCCAATGTCGTTAACCTGATTGTTGCCAGCAACAGTACGGCAATTGAGCTTGCGGCAGAAGAGCTGGCATCTATGGGGATTCATGTTCCGGAGCGTCAACGGATACACGACCTCGCGGGTGATATCGAAGATGCAACAATCGACATTTATGCTCGTCTGGCAGAAGCAATAAAGGTCAATCCTCAAAAACCAGCAGCCGTGATTGCGGGTGGTGAGGCAACGGTTGATGTAACCCGCTATCCTGGGTTTAAGGATGGTATGTCCTATGGTGGGCGGATGCAGATGATGGCTGCTCTGATGCTCTATCTTATCGAGAGCCTGCCGGTGGTTGGTCTTTTTGCTGCTACAGACTGCAGGGATGGGAAACCACCGGGTGGAATGCCTGAGAGTGCGGGAGCACTGGTTGATGGAACCACGTCGAAAGAAAGCAGGGCACGGGAAGTGGATGTTGAATACTATATCAATGCCTGCAACACCTATGAGATGCATGAGAAACTGTCAACCCAAATTCATAAAGACAGGTTTGTTACCAATGTAATGGACCTCGCAATCGTGGTTTACCTGCCACTGGCATGATTCCAGCAAAACTATTCATACTGAAGAGGAGGAAGAAATGGGAAGAAATGGTTCGGTTGTTCTTGTTGCTGTCTGTGTGCTGGTATTATTCGCTGTCTCTCCTGTCTGGTCTGGTGCAGAATCACCTCCGCCTGAAGAAAAACCACACAAATGGCTAAGGGAAATGGGTTTATTAACCGGTTATGGGACAGCATCACTTGGTAGGGAATCGTCTGATTACGAGGTCATTCCCATTCTTCCTCAGTTCGGATTTGACATTAATCCTCTGGCAAAGAAGTTACATATTAACCCGCGAGGAACCATAGAGGGTGTCGTTGAGCCCCTGATGAATGTCGTCATCAGCCCGGATACCAATGCAGAGGTTGGTTGTTCCTTTTTGCTTAAATATGCAGATCATATCACCTCGCGGATTGCTCCCTATATTGAAGGGGGATTTGGGATTATATATACCACACAGCATACTCATGAGCAGGGAACGCAGTATAACTTTCTTAGTCAAGTGGGTGTGGGATTACAGTTTTTCCTGAACAAAAAGTTTGCCCTTACCGGAGGTTATCGTTTTCGTCACATGTCCAATGCGGGAATTGATAGTCCTAACAGAGGGATTGACCACCATTTTGCATTATTGGGGGTGAGCTACTTCTTTTAAATAAGTAAGAACTTCAATTAAAATTCCCTGAGCTTAAATTTTTACATGTGACACCTGGATCCTGATGTTCATTTTGAGTCAAAAAATAATAGCGAGCCACTCCAAAGAACGGCTCGTTATAATTGTATTAGAATAATCGAAGAACCCAAACTATATTATCTTCTTATTAAAAGAACTGCCATAGACAGTTCTCGTCACGAATCAATATATTGAATATCCGCACCGGGATAAATCGCTACCTTTGCACCCGTACCGCCTGAATTTTGAAAATTCTTTAGAACATCATTCCAGTTGTTGGTAAACAAGACCTTGTCTGATTCCTCAATATAGTAACGGCCAGTTACGTCAGGGTATTCTGAAAAAATACATACTCGATTGACATGCCGAGGGGCTCTTACCCGGAAACCCATCTCGCAGGAAGTATTCTTGCCGAACGTACCCATCAAATAATGAGTAACCTGACCATCGGGTGCATTGGCGATGAGTATAACATCGCTACCCTGAGGACTGGTCGCACGAAAGGCAGTACCCAGGCCAACTGCGATTGCTTCGCTGGCTTTAGCAAACGTGTTGGCAATAACAATGTTTTCTCCTTTAGCCTTGGGAGTATTGTAATGGGACTTGGCTTCTCTCACAGCTGTGGCATAGGTCGGTACTAAGTCGCCAGCAAAAACAGAAACCGTCTCTCCCCATGTATTGATAATGCAGTTTATGAGCACGTCAAGGCCAGACATGGTGGCGGCTTCCTCAATGTCAAAACGCAGGGGATTGTTGTCAAATATTCCCATGCCGTATGGGGGATTCTCTCGGTATCCAGTCATGTCCTCCAATGCTGCCCGATGGTTGTATTTAATAGCCTCATAAGAGGCTACCCCCGGTAAAATTATTTTTCCACCACCACCAAACCCGCTCGCGGGATGGGGAACGACCAGGCCAATTCCAATCTTAAGATCACATTTCATTACTTCTTCATTAATGTAAACCTTGGTTTTGTAAGTATGTGTTGTACCCACGTAAGTGCAATGAGCAAATGGATTGTGATTATAAACGGGAAATCTGGCTAGTATCTCTTTACCCAATTTCTTGGTGAAATCCAATCGGTTATGGGCTCCATGACAGCCCAGGGCACAAACAAAGCGGATTTTGTTGTCCGGAATACCGGCCTTAGAGAGTTCTTCTAAAACAAATGGGGCTATCTCAGCCAACCTGGTGGCACGAGTCATGTCGTCAAAGATAATGACTACCTCGTTCTTTCCCCTGGCCAATTTCCTGATGGGGTCAATGCCAATGAGATTTGTGATAGCCGCTTTGATTTCTTCGGGTTTCATAGCCGGTCGATTCCAGCCGGCCATGTGGTATAACTCAACCTGCCAGCTATCCGGCAGGGAAAGTTTCAGCTCCTT
>CBDTTR010000091.1:0-7615 GCA_965363405.1 uncultured bacterium
AGAGGCACGCACGTGCCGATAGTTTCCCTTTGCGACCCCGTGAGAAACACGGGGGGTTCAAAGCAACAAACAAGCGTTGCAGCAAGGATTTTAAAGCCGCAGTAGATGGCTACTGCAAATTCTGGGTTAAAGGAGAGAAAAAAAATTATGATACATAAAACTGCTATTATTGATCCTAAAGCGGAACTGGATTCGAGTGTAGAAGTAGGTCCTTACTGCATTATTGGTCCCCGGGTAAAAATCGACAAAGGCACCAAACTCAGTTCCCATGTGGTTATTGACGGCTGGACACGGATTGGAGAAGGATGCAGAATTTTTCAATTTGCCTCGATAGGTACTATCCCTCAGGATTTAAAGTACCAGGGAGAGGAATCGTGGGTTATCCTGGGCAACAACAATACCATCAGGGAATTTGTTACCATCAACAGGGGAACCTCCCAATCGGGCGGAAAAACCACTATTGGTAATAACAATTTATTTATGGCTTACAGCCATGTCGCTCACGATTGCAAGATTGGCAATCATGTAATCCTTGCAAACGCAGCAACCTTGGGAGGACACATCCAAATTGAAGATTATGCCATCGTAGGAGGATTAGTAGCGGTCCACCAGTTTGTCAGGCTCGGCTGCCACTCCATTATCGGTGGGAGCTCAGCGGCAAACCAAGACATACCACCATACACTATGGCTAACGGGCAAAGGGCTAAACTATTCGGGTTAAATACGGTGGGCCTTAAGAGACATAACTTCTCAAATGAAGCAATCAGCAATCTTAAGAAAGCATATCGTATTATCTTCAGGTCTGGTCTTACAATAAATAAGGCTTTGGATCAAACGCAGGGTGAGATAAAAAATTCACCCGAGGTCGATCATCTCATAAGTTTTATTAAGGGTTCAGAAAGGGGCATCACACGTTAGATGAACAAAACACCTGTTGCAGTCATAGGAAGTGGTTATCTGGGAAGATTTCATGCAGAAAAGTATGCTAATCATCCTGAAGCAGACTTGATAGCAGTTGTAGATATTAACCATGACAGGGCATTAGAATTAGCCCGTCAGACCAATACTAAACCTCTTGTAAATTACAAGGATCTATATGCTCAGGCCCATGCCGTAAGTGTGGTGGTTCCTACACCCTTACACCACGCTATAGCCAAAGATCTTCTGGAACATGATATCAATGTTTTGCTGGAAAAGCCCATGACGACAACTTTAAAGGAGGCCGATGATCTAATAGCCACTGCTCATAACAAAGGTCTCATTTTACAAATCGGGCATTTAGAACGCTTTAACCCGGCTTTCCTTGCAGTAAGAGATGTTATAAAAAATCCGCTTTTTATCGAATCCCACCGCTTAAACTCTTTTCAAGAAAGGGGTACTGAAGTAGATGTTATTCTTGATATAATGATCCACGACATTGACATCATTCTCAATTTAGTCAATGCTAAGGTAAAAGGAATCCATGCAGTGGGAATACCAGTCATTTCTTCCATGATCGATATCGCCAATGCCAGATTAGAATTTGAAAATGGCTGTGTGGTCAATGTTACCGCCAGCCGAATATCAGATAAGTCCATGAGGAAAATAAGGGTCTTCCAACACGATGCCTATATCTCCATTGACTTCTCAGCCCAGGAGGTCTCGGTTTACAGGAAGATTGAGGAGGAAGGAAGGATACCTTATATTGCGAGTGAAAAGCTGGAGATTGAACCTAAGGATTCTTTAGAGGAAGAAATCAGTTGTTTCCTTAAGGCAGTTAAACAAAAGGGTGAGCCCCTCGTTTCTGGTGAATCCGGTAGAAGGGCTCTCAAGATAGCTTTAGAGATTGCAAAACAGTTGAGGATAGAGACTCAAAAAATTGTTTGATGAAACCAAGGCAAAAAATATTCTCATTGCCGCCGGTGAAGCTTCAGGGGATTTGCATGCTTCTCATCTTGTAAAAGCCATGCTAGAACTTAAGCCAGGCTTAAATTTCTATGGCATGGGTGGTGAGAAACTGGAAGAAGCAGGAGCCAACATCATCTTTGATATCTCAAAACTCTCCGTGATGGGAATCACAGAGGTTATAAGCCATTTAGGGCATCTTTATCACGTTTTCAAGTGGTTTGAGAAATCACTAAAAAATGACCGTCCTGATCTCATAATTTTAATTGACTACCCCGACTTCAATCTTCGCCTGGCAAAGGCAGCCAAGAAACATAACATCCCTGTCCTCTACTACATCAGTCCACAGATATGGGCCTGGAGAAAAAGCCGCATCAAGAAGATTGGCAAGTTGGTTAATAAAATGATTGTGGTTTTTCCTTTTGAGCTTTCCTTATATGAAGAAGAGGGAATTAATGTTAGTTTTGTAGGACATCCATTACTGGATATAGTGGAAGTAAAAAATTCGAAAGCAGAAAACATCAAAAGATTCGGTCTTGATGAACAAAAGATAACTATTGGACTACTGCCGGGAAGCAGGTCAACTGAAGTAAAGAGAATCCTTCCACCTATGATAGAAGCTGCTCAGCAACTAAGCAAGAAATTTGAAAACCTGCAATTTATTCTGCCAGTAGCTCCTGGATTAAAAAAGGAGGAAGCAATAAAACTGATTCAAAACATCATGTTAACAATTACAGTAGTTGATAATAGTATATACGAAGTCATCGATATTTCCCATCTTGTAATTGTTGCCTCAGGGACGGCCACCTTAGAAACAGCTCTTTTATCAACACCAATGGTCATCCTTTACAAGATGTCCCCTTTCACCTACCTGGTAGGAAGGAAACTGGTAAAGGTAGATCACATAGGGATGGCCAATATTATTGCTGCTAAAAGGGTTGTTCCTGAACTGATTCAGGATGAGGCTAATGCTGAGAGGATTACCTCTGAGGTAACCCGCATGCTTGAAGATACCCTTTATTATCAGAGCATCTGTGAAGAACTTTCTTCCACCAGGAGGAAATTAGGAAAACCTGGGGCATCGAAACGGGCGGCTCAGATAGCCCTTAAGATGCTCCATCATTAAACGTTTCGAAAATTCAAAAACTTACTGACACAATTAGACTTTTTTGCAATCTATTTCCATCAAACACATGAATAATGGAAGATTAAGCTAAATTTTTGTACATATCCCGTAGATTGAGGTTCCTATAATGGCTACCGCTTCAACAAAAGATTCTTACAAGCTCTATAAACGATTATTGCAATACGTTAAGCCATACTGGAAAAGGATGGTTCTTGCTGTCATCTCTGCTATTTTACTGGCAGCTGCCGATACCTCGCTTGCCTGGATAATTAAAAAAATTATGGATGATGTTTTTGCCGAGAAGAATATGAAGATGCTGACCGTCATCCCTTGTGCAATTGTTTTGCTTTATTTCTTAAAAGGGTTATTCCACTATGGCCAAGCTTATTGGATGGGCTATGTCGCTATCAAGGTGGTTACCGACATCCGGGATAAGATTTATCACCACTTACAAACACTTTCTCTTGCCTTCTTCACTAAGAATCCCACAGGTGTTTTAATATCTCGTCTCGGCAATGATACATCTCTTTTACAGTCCACCGTCTCTGACAGCATCACCTCTCTATTGAGAAACTTCCTTACTATCACGGGCTTGACGGGATACGCCTTTTGGGTAAACTGGAGGCTTGCCACCATTTCTTACCTCATCATCATATGGGCTATAATCCCCATCCAGAAATTTGGAAAGAAAAGCAGGAGGTTCAGCACAAAAAGCCAGAGCAAAATGGCAGATATTTCCAAATTCATTTTTGAAACCATCTCAGGCATCAGAATTGTTAAAGCCTTTTGTATGGAGCAATATGAAAACCGCAGGTTCTCGAAAGAAAACCACCGTTTCTTTAGAATCAGGGTTCAGCGACTCCGCATTCGAGCACTTGCTTCACCTACCATGGAAATGCTGGGAGGCATTGCTTCTGCTGCCATCCTCTACTATGGCGGATATAACGTAATCAAAGGTTCAATGACTACGGGGGATTTTTTCTCTTTTGTGGCAGCCTTTGCCATGATGTATAAACCGGTTCGTGAGTTAAATAAACTCAATCAGACAATACAAGAAGGGTTGGCTGCAGCGGTAAGAACATTTGAGCTCTTAGATCTTAAAGCCGACATTGTAGACAAACCGAATGCAACAGAACTTCCTGTAATTAAGGAACAGATTGAATTTAGGAACATATGCTTTCAGTATGATGACGTACCCATCCTGAGAAATATTAATTTGAAGGTAAAAGTCGGTGAGATCATTGCTATTGTTGGGACTAGTGGCGCTGGTAAAACTACCTTAGCCAATCTCATACCACGTTTCTATGATGCAACATCCGGTGCCCTATTAATTGATGGTACTGATATTAGAGATGTAACGTTAAAATCATTAAGAGACCAGCTCGGCATGGTAACGCAAGAAATCATTCTTTTTAATGACACCATTAAAAATAACATATCCTACGGAAGTCTGGAAAAACCTGATCGCGAAATCATAGCAGCAGCAAAAGCAGCTTATGCTCACGAGTTTATTGTAGATAATCCCGAGGGTTATGATAGCATCATAGGGGAGAGAGGGGTTAAGCTTTCGGGTGGTCAGAAACAGAGGATTGCTATTGCTAGAGCTCTTCTCAAGAATGCTCCTATTCTTATTTTGGATGAAGCCACTTCCTCTTTGGACAATCAATCAGAGAGAGAGGTACAGATAGCTCTGGAAAAACTGATGGAAGGACGAACTACCTTCATTATTGCCCACCGACTTTCCACCATCAAAAAAGCAGATCGAATCATCGTTCTCTCTGATGGCAGGATGGTGGAAGAGGGAACCCATAGCAAGCTGTTGGCACTTAAGGGGGAATACCACAAACTCTACACGATGCAATATCATGGAGACGACCAACTTCGCCAATCAGGCCTGCTTTCCACTACAGGAACGACCTGATTATTACCACTTTCTGTCATTCCCGCGAAGGCGGGAATCCAGACGTCGTTCCTGCGAAAGCAGGAAACCAGAATTAGCACCTTAACTTGACATAGATTCCTGCTGTAGTTTATCCCGTACTTGATACGAGGCAGGAATGACAATTGGCTGAATAGTTACAATCTAAGAAAATCCGAGAAAGCTTATGTATTTTATCTATAACATTCTTCTTTCTATCACATCCATCCTTTTATCACCTCTCATTCTCTTTGCCTTGCTAAGGGAAAAGAAATATAGAATCGGCCTCTCTCAAAAATTGGGATTTTTGCCCCCGCATCTTCTCCTGAAGCTGTCAGGAAGCAGACCTGTTTGGATACACGCGGTGTCTGTTGGTGAAGTTACGGCTACCATCCCCCTCATCCAGGAAATAAAAAAACGCTGCCCTTCACAGAAAATTATACTCTCCACCGTTACCGTTACCGGCAACTATACCGCTACTATTAGAGCAAGAGAAGTGGATGCCATCATATATTTCCCTTTCGATTATCCTTTTATAGTAAAAAGGGTAATCAGGCAGATCAAACCCAAACTCTTTATCATCCTGGAAACTGAGCTTTGGCCAAATATCTTAAGGGAACTTAAACGCAACAACATTCCCTCTGTAGTCGTTAGTGGCAGGATCTCAAATCATTCATACCATAAATACCGGTGGGGGCGATTTTTCTTTAGAAAAGTTTTAGATAGCATCCATGTGTTCTGCATGCAAACAGAAGTTGACACCAGGAGAATTATCAACATCGGAGCTGACAAGGATCGTGTTACTACCGTTGGGAATCTTAAGTTTGATCAATGTGTGCCTACCATAACTACTGAGGAAAAAGAAAATCTTTACAACATGCTCGGCTTAAAGGAAGGCCAAGCAATTTTTATTGCCGGAAGCACCCACAAGGGAGAAGAGAACATCGTCTTAGAAGTTTTCAAAAATCTTAAAAATACTTATTCCGACCTGATACTTATGCTAGCTCCTAGACATCCAGAAAGGTTTGACGAAGTAGCAGACCTTCTTTCTCATCAAAAGTTGCGGAGCATTAAAAAAACGAAAATTAAGATGGGCCAGAAATCAAACCACCACGATATTATTTTACTTGATACCATCGGAGAACTATCTAAACTTTACAGCATTGGGACGATCATCTTTGTGGGAGGAAGTCTCGTCTCAACCGGAGGTCACAATGTTCTTGAACCCGTCGCCTACAAAAAGGCCGTGATCTTTGGACCTCATATGGATAACTTCTCAGAAATCTCCAGATGCCTGAGGGAAAGCGGGGGCGGCTTCCAAGTAGATAACCAAGAGGAGTTTCTCTCGCAAGCCGAGATGTTACTACAAAATGATGCTGATCGGGACAAGCTTGGAGAGAAGGCTTTTGAAGTCATTGCCCTCAATCAAGGTGCCATTAATAAATCAATGGAGGTAATAGAAAGGTTCCTATGAAGAGCTTGAGGCAATGAAGATAAGAACCTTTTTTGAACGAATGCTATATCCCCCACAATCTGAAGAGAGTCTCTGCAGAAGATTTCTCTTACTCCCTCTATACCTCATCTCCCTTTTTTACCGTTTCCTCGTTCATTCCAGACACATCCTCTATAAAACAGGTGTTCTAAAATCTTATTCCATACCCTGTCGAGTAATCAGTGTTGGGAATATCACTCTTGGAGGAACAGGCAAGACACCAACCGCAATCTATCTGGCACAGCTGTTTAAGAAACAAGGTATGAAAACTGCTGTGCTCAGCCGTGGATATAAGGGAAAGAGTTCAGAGAAGGTTGCAGTTGTATCAGACGGAGAACGGATTATCTTAAATGAGTTGGATGCTGGAGACGAACCCATTCTCCTTTCAAAAGTACTCCCTGGCGTACCTATTATCATTGGGAGAGACAGGGTGCTTACAGGTAGATATGTTACCGAACACTTTTCTTCTGAGATAGTGATACTGGATGACGGGTTCCAGCATTTGAAACTGAAAAGAGATGTTGACATACTACTCATTGATCTTGGCTGCGGATTTGGAAATGGCCACCTGCTGCCTAGAGGTATTTTAAGAGAGCCTCTCATCCATATGAATCGAGCTCACATATTTCTCCTTACCAAAAGAACTGGCAGCAAAGATGATAAAGCAGTGGAAAAGAAAATAACCTCTATAAAACCTGATGCTAAGATTTTTTATGCACATTATGAAATACGATGTCTTAAAACCCTGCAAGAAAAAAAGGAAATGGACCTGGATTATCTAAAAGGGAAAAAAGCTCTGGCTCTTTCAGCTATTGCTAACCCGCACTACTTCTCTTATCTTTTAAAACAACTCGGCATCTCAGTTGTTGAGGAGTGGGCACTGCCTGACCACCACTATTACACTTATAAAGATGCCACAAAACTTAGTGAACACCTAGAAAGTGTTGACTTCATCATCACTACAGCAAAAGACAGCACCAAGATGGATGAGAATGTCTTTAGAAAATTACCTATACTCATACTCGAAATTGTGCTAAAGATACATGACGAACGAGGATTCAAGGACGTTCTCTTTAAACTCATCTCTTAATTTAACCCAGATTTTGCAGTAGATATCGTAGCGAGGCGCAGAAAACCGTGGCGAAACGTGTAGTTGGAGCGATTTTACGACGAAGGCATATCCATAGATATGTTG
>CBDTTR010000092.1:0-7583 GCA_965363405.1 uncultured bacterium
CGTTGATTCCGAAAACAACTTAAACAAATCTGCTCTTGGCTTATCTTTAATCAAACCTAACGTAAAGGGAGTTGGGGCCAGGGAACAGGGAGCTGGATACTGGAGCTTCACATTGCTGATGTTGGATGTTGGATTTTGGAATAACCTTCTTCTTTTAAGGAAACATGCAAAGACTGTTAATAAGAGATGGTGGATACCGTCAACTGTTGTTGTTTTGATCGTTACTTCAAGCCAATAAGCATGGTGGTGTTGGGAAAATTGAGTTCTTCCTGGGCCCGCTGATCAAACATGTAATGTTCACGAAAACACGTATCGAGTATGGGCTTAATTTTACTGTAGAAGAGGGGGTATGCCCCGATCTTTTTGGAAATCTCATCATATCCGTACAGTTTACCGGTATAATTAAACATGTCTCCGAAGACAACAATATCTGAAAAGCGGGCTATGTTTTCTATCGATGGGATATTGGTATACATTATCGATGCGCGCTCATATAAGAGGCAAGGGTGTTTTACCTTCTCAAGCAGTTCTTTAGAAGGCGCCTGGTTTATATCCCAAAGGAGGGTGTCTATCTTTATCTGAGGGTAATTGCCTTTGAGCTTTTCCATATTTTCTATCACAATGGGGTTGACATCCGTAACAATAAGGTTGATGGGCAGATTAAGCTCGGCCAATTGTTCCAGCATAATTCCTGTGAGATTACCCCGACCGGCTCCAATCTCCACCAGTGTTTTCACCCCGACGCATTCTGCAAGCCTTAGTGAGATTTGGGTGATGGTCTTTCCCCATAACTTATAGAAGGGCGATTGGGCGAGCTGTCCGAAAAGTTCTCTCAGCTGGGGGTTATTCCAATCAAACTTCCCAATTGCCTCCATTTCCAAAACTGCCCGCAGCAGCTTAAACTCTAACACAAAGTCCGTGGGGATTTCCTCTTCACCTACTTTCTCTCCATCTAACATTTTCTGGGAAGCCCCTGCCCATTTTTCCCACTCTCCGAAATGTTTCACCAAAAAATCGACATACTCTTTTTCAAGATCAACAAGTTTTTCTTTGGTTGCATCTTTTGCTATCATCCCTTCCCTCCTTGAATATTTGCAACGGGTCAAGTCTGCTCTTGGCTCATCTGACTATCGTTATCATCTCTCCCTTTTATACCTATCAACCTCCTTGCCATCTCCAGAAATCAATGTCAATTCTTCCCCTCGCACAGAAATTTTTCCAATAACAATCTCAGGAGAAATTCCCTGGCGGTTAATTTCAAACCTTGCGTTTCCATTTTTATGAAGCGTATATTTGCCACTTACTGCCATTCCCTGATTATCAACAGCCTTGAATGTGCCACCCCTAAAAAATTCTAATGTTGCCGTCTTTCCAACTTCTCGCCATTTTCCAACTATGTCTGGTGTGTTTGTGCAAGAGACAATCAAGAAAAATGTGAAGATTGCCAACAAAGGATTGAAGCTATATTTATATTTTCTCATAAGACCTGTTTCGAATATAACATGTTATAAGATGCGCATGATATCACACATTTAACATTTTATCATCTGCTATTTAACACCTGCACAAATTCACATTTAACAAATACGGAGGGCTACTTGTTCCATCTCTGATTTGGCGAGTGAAAGGGGGGACGTCCGTGAATTATGGACTTATTGATTTATTACAACAATAAGTCCATAATTCACGGACGTCCCCTAGTCTTTGATAATCTACTACTCATCCTTAATATCCAGTCCGTACTTCTTTATCTTCTGATACAGCGTTTTTCGATCTATTCCCAATAAATTAGCAGCCTGGCTCCTGTGACCTCTGGTCTCACTCAAGACCCTTTTAATATGTCGTTTCTCCAATTCCTCAAGACGATAAACCCTGTCATTACCGGCAGTGGTCTTTATTTGTTTTTCTCCCACAAACCAGGGGAAGCACCTGGGCAGCAAAGTATCTCCATCCTCCAGAATCAGTGCCCGTTCAATGGCATTCTTAAGTTCCCGAACATTTCCCGGCCAGTCATAGTCCGTCAAGAGTTTCAATGTCTCAGGTTCAACTCGTGCTATGGGAACCCCTCTCTTTTTGTTATATTCTTTTAGGAAATGGGTTACAAGCAGAGGGATGTCTTCTTTTCGTTCCCTAAGTGGAGGGATATGAATGGGAACAACGTTAAGCCGATAGTACAAGTCGTCCCGGAAAGTTTTTTGGGTAATGGATACTTTGAGGTCCTGATTTGTTGCCGCAATGATACGAACATCAACTCTGATTGTCTTCTCGCCACCAACAGGTTTTACCTCTTTTTCCTGGATCACCCTGAGCAATTTTGCCTGGATATCAAGGCTCAAGTTTCCAATCTCATCGAAAAAAAAGGTTCCTCCGTTAGCCAGCTCAAAACTTCCATATTTTGCCTGGATAGCCCCGGTAAAAGAGCCTTTGACATGACCAAACAGTTCACTCTCAAGTAATGTCTCCACCAGGGCAGAGCAATCGACCGTTACGAATTCCCTTTCTTCCCGAAGGCTGTAATCATGAATTGCCCTGGCTACGAGCTCCTTGCCTGTCCCGCTTTCCCCTGTGATCAAAACGGTGCTGTCGGTTGGAGCTGTCCTTCTCACCAGCTCATAAATATTGCGCATCGCCTTACTCTGGCCGATGATGATGTCCGCCTCATTTTTCGCCTTCAACTGTTGGCGGAGATGATGGTTCTCAACCACCAGGTTTTTTCTTTCCAGAGCCCGGTTAATGGCAATCCGCAGTGCATCCGGGGTAAATGGCTTGGTGATATAGTCATACGCTCCCAGTTTTATGGCCTTTACAGCCGTTTCGATGGAAGGATACCCTGTCATTATCAAGATAGTCACACCCGGATCCAGCTCCTTTAGTCGACTAAGCGTTTCGATTCCCCCCGTGCCGGGCATTTTCAAATCAAGGAGGACAAGGTCGAATGGTTTGCGGCCAAATTCTTCAATGGCCCCTTCCCCACAGTCTGCAATACAAACTTTGTAGCCTTCTTTTTCTAAAATGCGGGAACAGCTGTCTTGCATTATCCTTTCGTCATCAACAACGAGTATGTTAATATTTTCTACTGACTCCTGTTTCATTCAATCTCTTCTATAGAAACGGGTAGAGAAATGGTAAAAGTGGTTCCCTTGTCTGGCTCACTCTCAACCTCTATGTTGCCGTGGTGACTCTGAATGATTCCATACGATGTGGAAAGACCAAGCCCTGTACCCTTTCCCACCGCCTTTGTAGTAAAGAAAGGGTCAAATATTTTTGATTGTATTTCTGGCGATATTCCCATGCCTGTATCTTGAAAGTAAACAAAAATTACCAATCCATCTTGACTGACGCCGGTAGTGATGGTTAAGGAACCTCCCCTTTCTGACATTGCTTCAGCAGCATTGACCATCATATTCATAAATACCTGCTTTATCTGATTTGAATCTCCTTCAATTAAGGGTAGGGAAGAATCCAGGTGCTTGATAATCTGAACGTCATGAAAAAGAACCTGGTTTTCCAAAAAAAACAGCCCATCAGTAATGGCCTTATTTATATCCATGGGTTCAAACCGGGATTCAGTTTGTCGGCCGAACTCCAGCAGGCTTTTCACGATTTCCTTGCATCGGGTTGCTTCCTCCACGATTCTTTTCAGGTCCTGGACTCGGGGATCGTCATTAGCTTCAAAATCTTCCATAAGGAGGCTGGCGTAAATGAGAATTCCACCCAGAGGATTATTAATCTCGTGGGCAACCCCTGCCGACAGGCTTCCCAGGGAGGCCATCTTCTCTGATTGAAGCAGCCTCACCTGGGTATCTTGTAACTCCCTTTCTATTTTTATCTTTTCCCTCAGGTCAGTGAATATACCAAGCGAGGCAAGTTCCTTCCCACTCTCGTACACAATTGAAGCAGAGTGGTTTACAGGTATCTCCTCCCTGTTTTTCCCGTAGATAGTAAGCATTAAATTTTCAAGCTTCCCCTCACCCCCAAAACCATCACTTCTCAATTTTTGCATGATATCTTTAGCTACTTCCAGGGGATAAAATTTGTTAATAGAAAATTTTCCTATAACCTCTTCCGCCCTGTATCCGGTTAACTTCTCAGCAGCTTTGTTAAAAAAGATCACCTTCCCTCTCATGTCTGCCACCATGATACAGTCTACTGAACTCTCAAGCAGATTCGCGAGAAAGCCATGTTGCTCGCGCAGTTCCTGTTCCATACGAATACGTTCTGAAATATCGATATTCAGTCCCTGGTATCCTACCACCTCCCCCTTTTCGTTTTTTATTGCTTGAGAGGTTAATAGCATTGGGATTTTCTCTCCGCTCTTTTTTTTGAATTCAACTTCATAATTCTTTACGTGGCCATCTCTCTCAATCAGCTTTTGGAACTCTTTTCTGTCTTCAGGATTTACATATAAATCTTTGGTTATATCTATTTTTAAGAATTCATCCTTGCTCTCGTAACCCATAATCTTTAAGATGGCTGGATTACAATCGATAAACTTTCCTTCCCTGGTAGAGATAGAAATGCCCTGATCTGTCCGTTCAAAAAGATTTCTGTATTTCTTTTCTGACTCCCGCAGTTCCTCTGTTAGTTTTTGCTGAACCGATATATCCCTCAGATAAACAATCGTTTTCTTCTCTCCCGAGAACATTGAGTAGCTGGCAAAACACATTTCCGTAAATGCCGGTGTAGAAGTAGCCGTTTTGACTTCTATCACCCGTCGTAATTTCGTTGTACATGCATAGCACTCTTTTTTGAGGGACAGAAATAGTTCTCTGTTTTCTTCCTCCAAGAAGTTGGTAAAGTCTTGTCCCAATAGTTTCTCGTGCTCATATCCGGTAATCTGGGAAAACATTCTATTGGCAAATTCAATACGGTTTTGCTCATCAAGAACCAGGATTCCCACTTCTCCCATTTGTGCTATAGCCTGAAACATCATGGCTGTTTCCGATGCTTCGTCATATGATTGTTTTCCCTTCAGCTCATCCGACATCATCAGATCCTTTCATATGCTTAAGATTAAAAACCCACCTAAAAATATCACGTCACATACGAAGAGCGCAAGAAATAACTTGATTAGAGGAGAAATGAAAACCACCTGTGAGGATAGCTTAAGAATGTTCCGCTTCTCTCTCTGGAGCTGGGAGAACAGGTAGTATAGTAACAATAACCCTATAGACAAACATAATGGTAGCAATTAGACCAAGAGTGAGGGCGAATTCGCCAATGGCAGGAATGTAAGACTTTGCAGCATACTGGGGCTCATAGGCAATGAAAAAGACCGTGCAACGGTTTAATAGGATTCCCAAAACATACATGGCAGCAGCAGTAAAAAGGCCGCGAGGTGAACGGCGAATATCAGACGACATAAACATAAAAAAAGGCACTATGGTCAACAGACCAAATTCAATCCAGAACATGATGACCGGGGCAGAGCCCTCAAATAGATAGACATAGGTGCCCCGAAAAAACATATCACCAAGCTTTACGGCAATATATATGCCCAGCATATAAGGGATGATTTTGGAAAACGGAGTCAGAATATGCATTTCGGGCTTACGCCCGAATGATCTGCAGGCAATCATTGATTCAAATATTATCATAGTAAGACCTACCGCAAAGGCAGAGGTCAGAAAAAAGAGCGGGCCTAAAAGTGAGCTATACAGCGGGTGCATCTTACTCGGTGCAATAACCATGAGTGTCCCCAGGGATGACTGGTGGAAGCAGGAAAGAACTATCCCGGCAATGATGAATATAAACATAATCTTTCCCAGCGTGTAATCTGCTAACCTTAGCACTATGTCTATAGGGTCATTCAATCGTGCAAGTTTCCCCGGTAGGTTGACTCTCCCGATAAATCGCTCGCACACAATCGGCACAAACTCAATATACAGAATGGTCACGTATATCATTACGCACATACCGACTTCAAACAAAACCGAATTACCCTGCCACATGAAGGGAACTGCCGGATGCCATATATTATACCATCTCCCCAGATCAAACATGAGACCGATACCAACGAAGGTGTATCCCAGCATGGCGGTTAAAAGAGCGGGCCTGATGATAGCATGAAAATGTTCCCGATTGAAAATATATACCACGGCACCAGAAGTAAATCCGCCGGCTGCCAGGGCTACTCCAGTTGCTACATCTACACCAATCCAGAATCCCAGTGGATACTGATCACTTAAATGTGTAGCAGCTCCCAGGCCGAAGAGCATACGGTACAGCCCGACACTAAGGCCTGTGACCATCACAGCTATAAGCACTTTCATGCCCGTGGTGAAAAACTTATTCTCAACTGGTGCAGCATGTTCATGAGAACTCATAATAATATCTCAGAATCCCTCCAACTTATTAGCATCAGGAGGTTTTTGGTAGCATTCAACTTTTACCATCAGCATGGAATGATGGATATGTAAAATATGTTACGGGTTACGAGTTGCGTGTTGAGAAGAAAGAATTGCTTGAAAGAAACTCATTAAGTTAAGATTTTACCTCTCAGCTATCCTGTTTTGATTTACTTTTTTTAGATTTTAGAAACCACATGATTCCACCCAGAGCAGCATATACTCCCAGCGGCGGCAGAAACCATTTAAAAATTGCGTGCTGAATAGGTTCGGTATAACCCGGTGCCGGATGATATCCCAGTTTGGGAAAATCAATCTCCTCAAAGGGAACACTTGACAAATACAGCCATGCAGTTCCTCCCACTTCGTTTTCACCGTATATACTGGGAACATACCTGTCAGGATATTTCTTTATCCTTTCTCGGGCCTGTTTAATAAGCTCGGTTCTTTTACCGAAGGTCATAACCTCCATAGGACAGGACTGTACACACGCCGGTACTCCTCCCTCTGATATTCTTGTTTCAAAACAGAACGTGCATTTTCTCACCTGGGGAGTCAGCACATTGTTATATTCATAGGCAGGAACCTGAAAGGGACAGGCAGCCATACAATAACGACATCCAATACACTTCCATGGATCATATATCACTGCCCCACTTGCATCTCTGGTAAAAGCTCCGACAATGCAGGCAGACACACAGGCAGGGTAGAGACAATGCATGCATTGAAACTTTGCAAAGACAGGCTTTCCCGGATCACTGTGGTTTTCGTAGCGGTTAACCACCGTGTATGCACTGAAATCCATCCGCCGCCTCTCTTCAAGTACCGATTCATCCTTAAAAAATTCCGAAGTCTTGCGGGGCAGGTCTTCATTAATCTCGTTGCAGGCCTTCTCACAGGTTCGGCATCCAACACAGCGGGTCGTATCAACCAGCACACCGAACTGGTCTGCACTGACCTGCAAACGGGAAGCGTGTGCTTTTGAACCTTTACCAAAGAGGGTCAAGCTTCCGATTCCTGCTATCTGTTTTAGAAATCCGCGTCGGTTACTTTTCATTTTATTGAAAACCCCCTCCCACCAAGGGAGGATAAATTTAAATCTTCCTGGGGGTGAAAAAACATTTTCTTAAATTATTTGCCCTCTCCTTTTTCAGATGCTGCAGCATCTTTTTCTTCATGACATCCGTCACAGCTCTGGGGCATGTCTTCCTCTTCTCCCCCCATCTCCTTATGGCA
>CBDTTR010000093.1:0-7578 GCA_965363405.1 uncultured bacterium
TTGGCCGAGCTCAGCCAGGCAATGACCATAATTTTAGGTATGCGAATTTATGATAAGAGACACCAGTTCCTTAAGAGAATCGAGCTAAGAGATCACTCATAGCATCATCAAATCCATCAACTTTTAAAGAAGCATGCACTTCTCCAGCTTTTTCACTGGTCTTTAAGGATTGACTCACTAGCTGATTAACCACTTCCTGAAGTTTATTTATATCAAAATCATCCCAATCAGCCGAAGATTTAATCAGCTCCACCAGCTTCTCCTCACTCACCTCAGGCGAGGTCAACGCAAAGATGGGACATATCCCTAAAATGCAGGAGAGAGACTGTCTCCGTATCCACCATTCAGCCCTGTCAACAGCAGCATCTTTGACCCCAAAGTCCTGGTAGGAGGCAACTATCGGCATGGGAGGAACAGCATTGCTTACTACCCCAAACGCTTGAATCAAACTCGTTTCCAATGAGGCAGGAAGAGGCCAGGGTGAAACCTGATAGAGATGAGGGAGATCTGATTCTTTAAGGTTCCCTCCTGACTGGGCCAATTGATCCAGCTTCTCAGTTACAGATTGTAAATCCTTGCTTCCTGCAGCTTCAGCCAATTTCGCAGCAGCAGTAGGCTCAAGACCCAGTCTTGCACACTTCTCTATAGCCTGGGCAGCATCTTTCCCCAGAAAACCAAAGCTCATAAAACCAGAAAGGTCAGTAAGCAAACAGCCGGGTTCATCTACATCCGTTGCGGCCATGGTTTCAGCAGGCTCTCTGTATTTAACAAACGTATTACAGGCATAAGGACAATTATAACAGGCAATGTTTCTATGAGTAATAGAATCCAACCTCTGGGCAATTTGACCATCATGAGGAAGAGAAGCAATTGTCTCCTTAAGTCCTCTCTTTCCCTTGATGGTTCCATTAGTAATATCTTTCATAAGCTCCGCACACTGATCAAAAAAACCATCTGCTACTTCTAGCAATCCCAATCCTCTCAGAGCAATTGCTTTAATATTCTTTTCCCCAAAGACTGCTCCCAAAGCAGTCTTGTCCTTACTTCCCCAATAGCTTTCCGAAACTTGAGCTATAGGCGACTTGTTCTCACCAGCTTTACCGATAGACAGCACCTGAACCAAATCATCCCCATAAGCTTGTCTTAAGGCATCCACAGTTTCCCAGGTGTCCTTACCCCAAATATCCGAAGAATCCTCAACGTCGGCCAGCCCATCATGGAGCCAAATTCTCGCCGGCTTTTCAGATTTACCCAGGATAACAACAAAATCAAAGCCCGTCAGCTTCAATTCCACCCCGGTTTGCCAGGTTAAAGGCACATGACTTATTCCCTGATGCAAGGGGCTTTTGAAAGTTGCAATTCCCAGGCAGGAAGCAGGAACAAAAGTTGCCGTGAAAAGACCAGTTCCTAACACTACCGGGTCTCTATCTGCATATTTCTGATAGAGATCGATATTTAAGGCCGCTCCCCCCAGGCATTTCTCCATTAAATCTAACTCAAGATCTTCATTGGTCGTTTCACCGGTTTCCAAATCAACAATTAATATAGTCCCATTATAGTTATTTACATAATCCATACTTCCTCCTTTAACCCGTTAGAACAAATCCTCACTTTTATAACATCTTGAAAAATAAATTCGACCAATGCATACTCCCAACTTTCTGTCTGTGGGGTTACTCAACACTCAAAACACCCTGAGGACAACTTTTCACACAAAAAGGGGTATCCTCATTTTCACACAAATCACAGGCTACCCTGAGAAGAATAGGTTTGCTGCTGGCAGATGCCCCTTCAATCTGTTGCCCCGGCTTGATTACTTGAGCCCCATCAGGTCGAGCAAGAAGGAGACTCTTCTCCCGCTTTACCATTATCCCGTAATAATTCTTCTTCTCTTCCCGATAAAACATGATGCTTGATCCAATAGGAGAGATAGTACCATCATAATGATAATTACAGGCAAATTCACATACCTTACAGCCGGTGCAATTCAAAGTATCTATTTTTAGTTCCATCAGTTCAACTCCCTTCTGTTTCTTTAGTTTGCTTAATATAATTCTAGCGAAGCTTTGCCTCAAACCGACGAGGCTTCGCGATACTAGATACTGGACGCTTGATGTTGGATAAAAGATGTTAAGTCGTTTTTTTTTGCCAGAATCCAGTATCTAGCATCCAGCATCACTTTGCATAAGTGTATCTTTAAAAAAACTTGACTCATTTGTTAAGTTTTCGGACTATGATAGAGGGCTAGTCTTCCTGTTCAATAGGATAGTTATGAGGAGGATTAGCAACTACATTCGGATCCATAGCCTTTTTTATCCCTTTTAGCAACTCCCCATAATTGTAAAATACTTCACCAGCCATCGCATGATAGGGACCACCCAGGAAGGAACCCATCCCCCCCTCAATTTTATGCGAAAGATCCTCCTTCATCATACCCATCAATTTTTGCATAAGATCACCGAGGTCTTCGACATTTTTTTCGACGGGGAAGTCCGTTTCGGCTGCTCCAAAATGCCCAAAATCATAACTTGAAATCCAATCAGGTGCGTCACTGTCCAATATAGGTGGAGTAAATTTCTCAACCCACTTCTCTCCATCTCTGCACACACCAATCGAACTATTAAAAGTATCAAAAGGCAGCCTTAAGGCAAGGAAGGTTCCTGAAGGACGCATCATTCGAGAACCATTTGTATCACGGATCCAGTTATTGGCAGTTCGCGGGACCCATTTATCAAATACCTCCTGAGGAACAGGTTTTCCTTTCGTCTCTTTTATAATATCATCTAATACTCCTTTCTCATAGTCCATCTGCTTTTCTGAAGTAAACCCCCAGAGGCAAACAGCCACTGCATATTTACAGTGTTTCTGCCAGACCTCCTCCTTCCAGGTGTCCCAGTATTCCTGATTGGAATTCGCCCACCACCAGTTATAATAGACAGTTGGCCATTTCTGTAGTACTCCGGCAATCTCTGCCTTGGAAATTTCATACATGGCATCGACTGCCTTTTCTAAAGTGGGATATTTAATAATATACCATTGGAAACGTTCAGGAGGCAGGGTGGAGGTGCAATTAGGAACTATCCCCTCACAGGGGAATTCTTTGGGACCTGGATAAGGATGCAACTTAATTGCCATCCTGGTAACCATCCCCATTCCTCCCTGGGCTCCGGCAAGGCCCCTTAGCATCCCTCTCAAATCACTTCCGGGTCCTTCTCCAAAGAAAGTGGTCTTTGAATGGTTCGACCATGAACCCGTTCTTAAAATTTCCCCATCGGGAAGAATCCATTCTATCGCAAGGATATTCCTGTGTCCTACTCCCAGACGGTGCCCCACGCCCCACATACCCTGGAAAACATGACCTGCCAGTGCAGAGGATTGGGAACTGGCTTCCGGCGAACCCAGATAGAGACCTCTTTTATTAGCCTCTGCATGGATTTGTGCCATCGTAACATAGGGTTCAATCACCGCATACATATTCTTCTCATCGATTTCCAGGATGCAATCCATTCTCTTAGAATCAATCATGAGAGTTCCTGGACGATTGGGCGCAGTTGTGACAGACCACTGGTTGGAGCCTAAAGGAATAAAGGGAACCTTGTAGCGATTACAGATACTGATTACTTTCTGGGTTTGCTCGGTACCATTAGGAAGGGTTACAAATTCTGGCAATTGAGGGTTTAAAAGTCCAGGAGGTAACCAATCACGGTGATAAGCCATCATTACGGCATGGCTATCCTCAACATTTTCCTTGCCTATGGCTGACTGCAAAGCCTCTAAAACAATACGATGTTTTTCCTTATCCATGCAACCACCCCTCTATTTATAAGGCTTTCGCCATGAGGTCAGTTAAACTGTACATCCCAATCTTTTCTTCCATCCCCTTGATGGCATTACCTAAATTGGATTCACACCAGGGACAACTGGTAGAGATTGCCTGCGCCCCTGTGTCTTTTGCCTCTTCCAATCGTTCAAGCGCCGTCCACTGGGCAAAATCCTTAAATGCAGTAAAGACTCCGCCTCCGCCTCCGCAACACCATGCATACTCCTTGATCCTCTCCATCTCATAGAGTTCGATCCCCGGAATCGCCTTGAGGATGTTTCGCGGCTGTTCATATACCCCGTCAATCTCCTTCCCCGGCACATAAGGTCGCGACAACCTGCCCTGATGACAGGGATCATGCCAGGTCACCTTAAGCGGAACTTCTTTCTTGAACTTGAGTTTCCCCCCATCAATCAATTGGTCAAACAACTCGGTGATATGCAGCACCTCAAAGTTTTTCTTTACCTTAAACCGATTATACTCTTCCCTTATGGTGGAATAACATCCGGCACATGGGGTCACAACAGTCTTTACACCCAGTTTATTAAATCTCTCAATATTTAATTTGGCTACTCTCTCAAACTCAGATACTACCCCAATCTTTTCCACCGGACTTCCGCAACACAATTCCTTGTCACCCAATATTCCAAAATCAACTTTGCCCTTCTTCAAAATAGTCGCTGTGTTCTTAATGGTATCCTTAAGCTCCTCTGAAAGCCCATAGGTACATCCCACAAAAAGCAACACCTCTGCCTTCTCCTTATTGAGATCTTTAATCTCCATCCCCTTTGCCCAGGAGTTCCTTCTGCTTCGTGGTTGCATCCACACATTATCATAATTCTTCACGCTGTCCACCAGCGGCTGATGCTCAGGCAAAATACCCATCTCCTTCACATATTCTTCCCGCATCCACTTCATCATCTTGAGCACCTCTGCATCCCTGATCCCTTTGTCCATGGCATCACATCCACCACACATGGTACAGCGAAAGAGAATGTCTTTTATCTTGGGATCATCCCCCCACTTCATCTTTCCATCTATTATGGCCAATGCCAAATCACATTTCCCCTGCGCTGAAAAGGCATCAAACATATAACGCTTATGCTGGGGACAAATCCTTGCATATTTCCAGCTCTTCACCCTCCAGGAATCAATCCACTTGCAACATGAACAGCGAGAACAGTTCCAGGCTGTCCAGCGCGGGTCAAACGGCTCATCAATAGGATACTTTAAGTATCGGGGATCTTTCGGTAGTACCATTCCTTTTTCTTTTGCCATCTCTATTTTCCTCCTTTAGTAGCAGAGTTTGCCAGGATTCATTATACTGTTAGGATCAAATACGTTCTTCACTTTTTTTAATGTGCTGGTGTAAGTAGCAGCTCTCTGGTACACCATGTCTGCCCAGGGTCCATAGGGCCTTGAGAAAAATCCACCCATGTTGATCAGCTCCTCACTTAAGCTGAGATAAAGTTCCCGTATCTTTTCCCGTTCTCTTTCCGCAGTCAAATCACAGGGGAAGCTAAATTCCAAATGACAGGCTCTCCCCCGTTCAAGTGGCTGCAGGTAAATACCCATATCTTGAGTAGGATAGTTGAATTCACCACATACTTCCATCACTTTTTGTTGAAACTCTTTTGCTCTATCCATGGTGGTGATAAAAAATACATCCTGAGAAGAACCTTTTAATCTATTCTTCCAGTAACTTCCATTTTCCTGGGGAGTCCTAAGCTTTTCCAACATGATATCCTGCAACCCTGCAACACCTGATACCGTTGCAGAGGGTTGAAAGATCAGTTGCGAGGCAATCTCCTGCATTGCCTCTTCCTCATAGGCAATCCTCTCCAGTGGCCTCCTCGGTGCACCAGCAATTACCACCGTTAAGGTATATGGTGGTAACGTGTCCTTAAGTTCCTCAAAATCTTTCGGCCAATCCTCTGCCAGCAGCAGGGCAAGATTAAAACTGTTTAACAGAAAACACTCATTCCCTATATGCCGTCTTTGCATCTGATAAATGGGATCAACTGCATCTTCAATCTTCTTGAAGGGAATAAAGAATACTTTCTGATGCTTGGGTCTATATTCCGTTTTAATATTGAGCCAGGTTACTATCCCCATCGTCCCCTGTGCTCCCTGGAAAAGCCGGAAAAAGTCAATACCCGGTCCTTCAGGATATGCTTCCTCAGTATTTGCTGCTGAGGCAGTCCCTGTCCTGAATAAATCACCCTGGGGAAGCACTATCTCCATAGTAAGCACTGGCTCTGCATACTCATACTTGGGTATCAGCATGGGGTTTCTCTCTAAACTGGACGTTAATGCGGACATCTCTGGGTGGGGGAAAAGAGGATTTAAGGCCATCTGGTCATGCTCCTTCAGTGCCTCCTGTAACTTACCCCAAGTCACCCCGGGCTCTATCTTTACCTTCCGATTTCGGCTGTCAATCTGGACGATCTTATCCATCCTCCTTAAATCCATTACAATACCACCCTGATCAGGAATTGTCTCCCCATGATTGTGAATACCCGAACTGACCGGTATTACTGGTATCAGATGCTTGTTGGCAAGTTTTACAACCCTCTGCACTTCCTCAGCATTCTTGGGTTTCACCACCATCGAGGGTCTTCGCGGCTGATTTAAGCTCAAATCCTTTGAATAAGCATCCAGGGTAGCTTCATCATCCAGAACATTTTTCTTGCCCACTAATGCCTCAACTCTTTTCCTTATCATACTCTGCCTCCCTATTTTTTAAGGATATTAATTGTCTATCCGGTTACTTTAAAAGGAACAGCATAGAAAAATGACACATTTCAGTTGAATTTGTCAAGAAAAATATGTTGAAATTCCCCTCTAATTTAAGGTGAGTTTAATTTAACATTGACAGTTAAGGGAAAAGATGCTTTTTTAATTCTGATGCTCTCGCAAAAAGTCAAAAATCGAGTCACTCCCGCGAAAGCGGGAGCCCATAACAACCTGAAATTACTGGATTCCTTCTTTCGCAGGAATGACAAATAAGGAGCAAATTGGACTTTTTACTAATACGTCTTTTTTGACAATGCTTTTTCTAACTTTTTGGAGAAATGCCATGAGAAAAAACAGTTTAAGCGGCAAAATAAATGTGGGGTGTCTTGTCATTACTCTTCTGCTTATTGCAGGCGGTTATGTGGGTTTTGAATTTGGAAGGATTTATTTGTCAAAATACATTCTAAACAGAAAAATCCTGGAGATAGCTGGCGATGCATGCAAAATGGGTCAAACAGGAGGAATGTTTCCTGATGAGAGATCCATTGCCGATGCTATTTTAGTAGAAATTGAAAAACTCTCAATAGATATTCCTTATGATGATATATTGGTTGATCGTGACAAACAATATGTTACCATCAATGTAACCTGGGAAGGGGATATTGTCATACCTACATATACTTATCATTTTGTCTTCCACCTTGAAGAAAAAAGGAAGATTGTATATTGACCTGTTCTGATAGTAGAAATCTAGCGAAGCTTCGCCTCAAACCGACGAGGCTTCGCAATACTAGATACTGGACTAGACGATTGCGGATTTCTGATTTCTGATTGCGGAATTAAAAAACTTTAGTTCACTTTAGTCACTTTAGATCACTTGCAACAAAATCAGAATTAATAAATGCATCTAGTATCCAGTATCTAGCATCCAGCATCACTTTGCATAAGTGTATCTCTTAAAAAACTTGACTCAAATGTTTAAGTTTTTGGACTATAATAGACGGCTAGATATTTTAGGAATA
>CBDTTR010000094.1:0-7564 GCA_965363405.1 uncultured bacterium
ACAACATTTCATTTTGCCAATTTGGCATGCAGAATTTATGAGACGGGGCACTAGTTATGATGAAGATTTCTTTTCGGAAATTGCTACTTTAGAATTACATCTGAGTGAAGAACCCTCGCTTTTGGGTATGGCAGAATATTTACAGATAGTTGGGAGAAGAAAGTCCTTTTGATCTTTCCTCTTCGTTTTTACCATCTTTTTAAATGTTGGTTATTGTACTAAGAAACTGGAACTACTACCATGCATCGTCCAGAAAGCCGGAATTATCAGCACTACGATGTGTAAGGTAACTATACCTGATATGCCATCATGAACATCTACCAAATCACGGAGCCATATTTTTGCCAAATATTGCTGTCATAATAGCGTTCTCTATTTCTGGATCAGGTGTCCACTGGAACTTATGTTTGTAACGCTTCTTGGCAAAACGACTTTGTGCATCAAGAACCTTTTTGGGGCTTTGTTCTTCGAAAACAGGTGGAACAATTTCTGAAGAGAGTCTTAGCTGTTCTTCCAGTTCTGTATTATCAATTTGTCCCTCGTTATCAAAAGGCAGATAATAGTAGTCTGTCCGGATGATGGATAAGGGTTTTCGCTCTTCCACCTCAAAAAATATCATGGCACATCGCATCCGCTTCCCTGCATACTGTTTAAAACGCTCATCAGTATCAGGGTTTGTCATCCCGTTATAGCGTGCCATAGAAATGCGATGAAGGGAATCATTCTCATCGATTAGGAATATTCGTGTACCTATACCCATTATTCTCCTCAGTATTAAACCCATAATTTGCAGTAACCATCTACTGCAAAATCTGGGTTAAAATTCTAAAACCGAGGCAAATCCTATCATGGATTTACCCCGGTTTCAATTTTTTTAACCATAAAGATTTTCTATCCACCTTACCATCGCTGACTTTCCCCAGATAACGCTGAGTAGTGGACAGATTTGAATGTCTCAGGATCACTTTACTCACAATCTCAATAGGTGTTCCGGATCATGAAACATAGGTTGCAACATGCATTCTGAGATCATGGCACTTGAGGGAAATACCAGCAAGCTTGCCGGACTTCTTTATAATTTCTCTGGCACCTCTCCGATTCTCAATTCTTGGCTGTATCACTTTCAAGAAAAGTGGATGAGTCTAACCCTACTTAATATATTTTATGACTATTTTTTTGTGGTAGTTTTAGCAATGATCTGGATTACATCTCACTGATTCTACTAATACCTTCTAGGACCTCCCCTGCTTTTATTCTTCTGTGGGCGAGCCTCATTAACTTTAAGCATTAGTCCCTTCAATTCTTTCCCATTCATACCCTGGATCGCAGACTGTGCTTCAGCTCCAGCCGGCATCTCCACAAATCCGAAACCCCGTGATTCACCACTGTACTGATCCTTTATGATCTTAACAGTTGTAACTTCCCCGAAGGCTTCAAAAGCCTGTTGCAAATCCACTTCGGAAACATTGAGCGCCAAATTACCTACGTAAATATTCATTGTGTCCTCCTGTTTTTGTTGAATATTAAATTTAATTTCTGCTAAACTTTTGCTGATAAAAGAGGTAGTTATGAACTTGTAGTCATTTCGATAGCACGGAATTAAAAAAGGAGGGCAAATGTGATGTCAAAATGAAGCTCTTATGTGGTTAGATTAAACTCCCTTTGTTCAGCCGGTGATAATGTATGTTTTATTGTGATGTGTAAATCGTCGAGGAGTGATGTAATATCTTTTTCGCTTTGAATGTACAATAATCATTTCCATCTGTCAAGTTGTTTTGAAAACGGAGCTGTTAATATTTTAAACCTCTAATCTGTATTTTACATTGCTTTCACATCTCTCTCCCATACGGCTGATTGACTATTTTTCTTAGGGATAGTGGACTAATCACTAAGTTCTTTTTACTATCTTAACTATCAAAAAAACTTCTTAGTTTTTTACTTCTGGTGTGATGTCTCAGCTTTCGTAGAGCTTTTTCTTCGATCTGTCTAATCCTTTCCCTCGTTACATCAAAATCCTGCCCCACTTCCTCAAGGGTGTGGTCTGCTTTTTCTCCTATGCCAAACCTCATCCTTAAAACCTTCTCTTCCCGAGAGGTTAGGGTGGATAATGCCTTTTTGGTTTGCTCGTGCAAATTTCTGCTAAGAAGAACATCCCCTTGAAGCGCAACTTTTTTGTCTTCAATGAAATCACCTAAACGGCTTTCTTCTTCCTCTCCTACAGGGGTTTCTAATGATATGGTGTGCTTGGTAATTTTGAGGACTTTCCTTACCTTATCCAAAGGGAATTCAATCTTTTTGGCGATCTCTTCCGGGGTAGGTTCTCTGCCTAGTTTTTGAACCATATGACGTGAGGTTCTAATCAGCTTATTAATGTTTTCAATCATGTGTACTGGAATTCTGATAGTCCTTGCCTGATCGGCAATAGCTCTCGTAATCGCCTGTTTGATCCACCAAGTCGCATAGGTGCTGAACTTGTAGCCCCTCTGATACTCAAATTTCTCAACAGCCTTGATGAGACCGATATTACCTTCTTGAATCAGGTCCAGGAATTGCAACCCTCGATTGGTATACTTCTTGGCAAAACTTACAACGAGCCTCAAATTAGCTTTTACCAATTCATCCCGAGCAATTTTTGTTTTAAGTTCTGCCTCTTCAATGGATTTTATAGCCTTTCTCAACGATTGGACGTCAAAGGTCGACTCTGCTTCGATGCGCTTGATTTTCTTATGAGCACTTTTTATGATCTTGTCATACTCTAATAACACTTTTTTAGAGATGCCTGTCCTCTGAGCTATCATATTTTCTTCATGGTGGCTCTTTTTTACCTGGCGAAAAAGCTTTTTTAATTTTTCGAGGGGTATTTTTGTTTTTTCTACGCATTGGTTAATCTCTCCCTCAGCCTCCTCCAGTCTCTCAAGGGAATGCTTCAGTTTTTGTGCTACCCTTTCAATTTGAGCTTTGTTAAAATTAATCTGTTCTATTAGATCAAGAACTTTTTTAGCACCCCGATCAGCCTTCTTTTGTAACTCTATTTTTCTAACTTTACTGAGGGCTGTTTGGGTCATCTGCTTTCGCAATTCCAGGTTTTTTCGTTCACACCTGGCAATCCTTTCTATTAAAGAAAGAACTTTTTTATACTGTTCTTCATCAATATCCGTTTCTTCATCATCCAAGCCTCTTATAACTTCTCTGACTGATATGTGGTTTAATCTGAGGCTTTCACCTATGCTGATGATTTCCCTGATAGTGATGGGCGCATGTAAGACAACTTTAGCAATTTCCTTTTCACCTTCCTCTATGCGTTTTGCAATCTCTACCTCTTCCTCACGGTTGAGCAACGATACCGAGCCCATCTCACACAAATAGGCTTTCACTGGATCGTTAAAGTTATCAAAAGAGCCTTTTTCTAACTCGTGTTTGATTTTAGAGTTTACTTTTTCCGGAATTTCCTGAAGCTTGCGTTTCGGAATGCGCACCTTTTGCATTGCTTCCACAATTTCTATATTCATTTCTCCAAACATGACCATCATCTCATCGATCTGTTCTGGTGAAAAGATGTCTGAGGGTAAAATGTCGTTAACCTCTTCGTAGGTTAAAAAACCATTTTCTTTCCCCAGTTCAATGAGCTGATTTACTTGATCGATTGCACCTTGCTTTTGCATCTGTCTTGCGCTCCTTAAATTAGTGAAGTATTTCTATTTTCACCTTTCCTTGAGTCAACTCCCCTAGCGGTAATGTTGCGAGTTTTTTAGTTTTAGCTGTTCCTCGAGAACAACCTTCAATTGAGTTCCCGATCCTTGTTTGTGACTAAACAGGCTCGGTTCGGAGTAGATCAAAGAGCTCATACGATTTGCATAGAATGTGAGTTCTCCCCATGAATCGAGCGCTATCCCTGCTTTTCCTTTTTCCTTACCACAGCTCTTTGACCTGCATCCAGTTCCATCTTGCGGAGGCGAATGCTGCTTGGCGTAACTTCGACCAATTCATCTTCTGCGATGAAGCCTATCGATTGGTCGAGTGACAGGATATGTGGTGGGCGCAGTGTCACAGTTGCCTCTGCTGTTGAACTGCGCATGTTGGTGAGCTTTTTCTCGCGGGTGATATTGACCACGAGGTCTTCGTTACGGTTGCGCTCACCAATAATCATACCGGCATACACGTCTGTACCGACCTCCACGCATAGCTCACCACGGTCAACCATCGCCAGGCTTGCGTATGTGGTTACTTTACCGGACCGATCGGCCACTAGAGCACCACTGAGCCGCTGCGGGATCGGACCGAACCATTCGGCGTAGCCGTTAAAAAGCGTGTTCATGACCCCTGCACCCTTTGTATCTGTCAGGAACTGACTGCGAAAACCGATTAGTCCCCGAGAAGGCGTATTGAATTCCATGGTAACACGTCCGCGACCATAGTTTTGCATGTCGATCATCCTCCCCTTTCTCATCGATAGCTTTTCGGTGACGATACCCACTTCTCTCTCCGGGATGTCGAGGAATACCCTCTCCATTGGCTCTGTCACTTTGCCGTTATCTACTCTGGTGATGACGTGCGGTTTCGAAACCATGAATTCATAGCCCTCACGTCGCATGGTTTCTATTAGTATCGCCATTTGCAACTCACCACGACCGCACACTTCGAAAGCATTGGCTCGCTCTGTTTGCTTGACCTGCAGGGATACGTTACTGCGGGTTTCATTTTGAAGTCGTTCTTTGAGGTGGCGGGAGGTGAGGTATTTCCCCTCCTTACCAGCAAAAGGGCTGCTGTTCACTGAAAAAATCATTGATACCGTCGGTTCATCGACTTTGATGCGCGGTAGTGGAAGTGGAGTATCCTCAGAAGAAATCGTATCGCCTATTTTGACATTGTTGACCCCAGAAACCGCGACAATATCACCGGCCTCAAGCCTCTGTACCTGCTTCTTATCTAATCCTTCAAAGGTGTAGCATGCCGAGAATTTGACACCTGTAGTAATAGAGTCTTCCCCACACAAGCTATAGGTTTTGTTCATCTCGATCACACCGTTGTTTAGTCTGCCAATTGCAACTTGTCCTACATACGAATCATAGTCGAGGTTAGTCACCAGAAATTGAGGCAGGTGGTCATCACTCGCCACAGGGCCTGGGATTTGTGCAAGAATCGTTTCAAACAGGGGACTCAAATCGGTAGAACCATCGCCTGTTTCTACGTGGGCTATGCCTGCCTTCGCATTCGTATACAAGATCGGGAACTCAATTTGTTCTTCCCGGGCTTCCAGATTGATAAACAGATCATAAACTTCATTCAACACCACTTCGATACGTGCATCACTGCGGTCGATTTTGTTGATCACGAGAATGATGGGTAAGTTTTTCTCTAAAGCCTTTTTCAAAACGAAACGCGTTTGAGGCAATGGACCTTCACTGGCATCCACAAGCAATAAGGCACCATCCACGAGATTCAAACTGCGCTCCACTTCCCCTCCGAAATCAGCATGCCCAGGGGTGTCCACAATATTGATTTTTACGGCATTGTACCAAACAGAAGTGTTTTTTGCCATAATGGTAATGCCTCGTTCCCGTTCAAGATCCATCGAATCCATAATACGCTCAGCAACTACCTGGTTTTCCCTGAAAGTGCCGCTTTGTTTCAGCATCCCGTCAACGAGAGTGGTTTTTCCATGATCGACATGGGAGATTATGGCAATATTGCGAAAGTTTCCTTTTCTCACTATATCCTTTTTCTTGTGATGATTTTGTTCCCTAAAGACAATAACTAAGGAGTCCGTTTGTTCTAAGCCTCATAAGAAACAGGCACTTTTACTAATTGACAAAAGTATTCCGGCGGGAGACTAGCAAGGGACGATTCTTTGGCTTTGTACGCACATGTGTTTTGGACTTAGCAGATCTGCTTGTATTTTCTCGCTGTACTTCATAGCGCTCGTGACCTGATTTCCGTTCACGCACAGGTAAGGTGATATCAAATCCTTCCATTACACAGTACTTTAGCTTGTTTCCCAGGACACGCGTTATGTACAATGCAGGACTCTTGTCCTTACTGGTTACAAAGGTAAATGCATCACCGGTTTTGCAGGCACGGCCTGTGCGACCTATGCGATGCGTGTATGCAAGTGCAGATTCAGGAATGTCGTAATTTATCACATGAGAAACTCCACATACATCGATTCCACGTGCAGCAACATCAGTCGCAACCAGAATTTTATACCGGCCGCTGCGGAAACCATCGAGCGCTTCCTGTCGTTTATTTTGTGACATGTTGCCATGCAGGGCGGTCACATTATACCCTGATCTCTCAAGTTTATATCCAACACTCTTTGCACGCATCTTCGTGCGTGTAAAAACAAGAACCGGTCCAGTTTCGGTACTATTGAGAATATTCTTCAGCAATGAGGTTTTGAGATGCGTTTCTACAGGATAAAATGTGTGGGAGACTGTATCCGCCGGAGCTGTATGGCCGACTTGAACTCTAACAGGGTCATCCATGATTTCGTTTGCAAGAGACTTGACATCGTCGGGCATAGTGGCAGAAAACAAGAGTGTCTGGCGGCCTGTGGGAAGCTTCCTCAATATCTTTTTGATATCCGGGAAAAATCCCATATCAAACATCAGGTCAGCTTCATCTAAAACGAGCACCTCGATATGTGATAAATTGATCGTCCTCCGATTGATATGATCCAGCAAACGACCGGGACAGGCCGAGACAATATCAACCCCTCTAGACAATTTGCTGATCTGGGGCTGTATGTTTACACCACCATAGATGCTTGCACTGCGAAGCCTTGTTTTCCTTCCTAAAAGAACGACAGATTGATGAGTTTGTTCGGTCAGCTCACGTGTAGGTGCTATTATCAGGGCACGGACAATACCACGGGACCCCTGGATGAGGCGCTGCAAAATCGGCAGTACAAATGCCGCGGTTTTACCAGTTCCCGTCTGGGCAAGGCCAAGGACATCCTTCCCTTCCATAATTGGTGGTATTGATTGCCACTGGATGGGGGTTGGTACAGTGTAACCACTTGCCTGCACACCAGTAGAGATGTTTGAATGTAAATTAAATTTTTCGAAATTCATCATAAGCTTTTCTTCCTTGTAGTATGGTTATAGTGACATTATTGCGGACATTCTCTTCCACAGGTAAATTCCTTATTTTCTCTATAGTTGACTAAACTTTTGCACAGCTGCTCCTTATTCATGTGTTTATGTTAATCTGACGGACGATAAAAAACCCACAGAATCTAATAGCTAATCCCATGGGCTTCTTATTCAGAACTTACGGGGTTTTAGATTAAAACTTACAATCTTGGCTAAGCTAAACTTTATAGATATTAGATAATATACATGAAAATTATCTCTATGTCAAATTATATTTAAAAAAAATAACCAGGGCATACATGAAAAGTGAAGTTTTTACTTCTTTCGAGGATGTTGGGATATGGGATCCAGAAGATTCGTTGTGTGTAAATCTAGACTTAAACTGTTAGATATTTTAAAAAAGTTTTGATCAAAAAATCTCACATTACCATCTGTAAGGTGTGTAAATGCTGTTTTCAAGACTATTGCAAGTA
>CBDTTR010000095.1:0-7564 GCA_965363405.1 uncultured bacterium
GGGCTTCAAGCAGTTTCTTCCTCTTTTTCTTCGTCCACTTCCTCGAAAGTCAAAGCACCGCTTGTGCACCATTTAACGCATGCCGGGTCAGGAGGTTCGCCGCAAAGATCACACTTTAAGGGAACTTCGGTGCCGGGCTCGAAGAAAATATCTCTCTCGGGACAGGCAGCACGGCAAAGAATGCATTTCCCATATTCTTTCCCACCTATTAAAGTGGCATAGCGGGAAGTACACTTTGCGTCTGTATATGGTCCTGCCAGAATAGGTATGTGCATATCTTTCTCCATATCCACATAGATCCTTATTCTGGAGAGGCCAGGATTAATTTTATCTTCAAAGTGCTGGAGCGAACAAGCAGTTTCGCAGTGTCGGCACCCGGTACACTTCTCAAAATCTATTCTGATTTCTTTCATAACCTCCTCCTTAATTATTAAACTTTCCCACAGATTTTTTTCTCTCTGTGTCCTCTGTGGTTGATGTTTTAGTCTAAACTTAATTCCTTGAGCTTTTCGTCAGTTGGAACACCGTTTTCATCCCAACCCCTCAATTTATAATATTCCGGCAGCATCTCATCAAGTCTACATACACGACCTTTAGCAGGTCCTTCTGGCATAGGTTCTTCCAGTAATCTCTTTGGAAGGGTATCGTCCTTTCCCGTTAAACCGGCTTTCATGTTGAATAATCGCTCCAGATTCCAGGTGCGTTCACCAACAAGTTTCATGCTTTCAATGGTATAGCCAGCTCCGGTAGCTGGTTCCAGCTGTTCCAGGATCTCTTTCGTCCATAAGTTTACTAAAAGGAAAAGGCAGATGCCGGCATTGTCGAATATGCAGGTGTCATCTTGAAGATCCTTGGTGAGTTTAGCTTTTCCCTCTGTGGCAAAAGGATCAGTTTTAGGAATAATTTTTACGGCATCTCCCAGAATTTCTGATATCATTGTATAACCTTTATTATGACATGCTCCTCTGGCTGCAGTAGCAAGGTTAAGGCCTATTCCCTGACATGCTCTGGGATCATAAGCGGGATTTTCCAGCTTTTTAACCCCAATAAAGAGTTCAGGATGACCGTACTTCTGGGTCATATAGTATCCACCCTCTGCAATAACATCACCAAAGCCTTTTCGGTATGCGGCCATCTCAACCAGTTTAATCATTGCCTCTGCATCACCAAATTTTAAGGAAAAACCCACATCTTTTTCTGTAATGTATCCCTTTTCAAACATTTCCATAGCAGCAGCAATAGTGTTACCTACTGAAATGGTATCCATTCCCAGGTCATTACAGAGATTGTTTGCCTTTAATATGGCTTCAATGCTTTCACAACCGCAGTCTGCACCAAATACCCATGTTGTTTCAAAGTCTGGTCTTTCTGCTCTGCCTGCGAAAGGACCTTCTTTAACATGCGTCATTCCACCACAGGCCATGGGACAGGAGAAACAGGCTCTGTTTCTGACCAGGTGTTTTTCCGTTATCAAATGTGCATCAGTTTTTTCTATTCCATCAAACACACCTGTCTGGTAGTTTCTGGTTGCAAGCATACCCACTTCATTATAAATATTTTGTATGCCTGAAGAACCGTGTGCGAAAAAGTTTTTGGTAAATGGTGTGTCCTTAACCTTATCCAGAAGGGTACTTACGACTTCCTTAAAACCTTTGGGGTCAGCCAGAGGGATGCTTTGATGTCCCCTGATTGCGATAGCTTTTAGGTTTTTTGACCCCATTACTGCACCTAATCCTCCCCTTGCAGCTGCATTGTGTTTGTCAATAATAATGGCAGCAACCTTGGCCAGGTTCTCACCTGCAGGCCCTATGCAGGCAACGTGAATTCCACTCTTCTTCCAGGATTCCTCAGCAAGCTCAGACTTGATCTGATCTTCTGTTTCATGTGCAGTTTTCCCCCAGAGATTTTCTGCTGATTTAAACTCAATCTTATCATCTTCGATCCATAGATAGACTGGATCAGGAGATTTTCCTTCGAGGATAATCAAATCGTAACCGGCGTATTTTATCTCTGGCCCGAAAGCACCACCGGCATTGCCATTCCCTATGTTGCCCAGGGGAGATTTAGTAACCACTACAAAACGACTGCTCCCTACGGCCCCGGTTCCTGTCAGAGGACCAGTTCCGAAGATCATTTTGTTGTCAGGATCAAAGGCATCAATTTCAGGATCAATCTCATCATAAAGAATCTTGGTAGACAAACCTCGACCTCCCATATATTCTTTTGCTAAATCCTCATCCAAATCCTCTATTTCAAAACTGTGCTCTGTTAAATCAATTCTTAGTATTTTACCCATCCAGCCATACATTAGCTCTACCCCCTTTATGTCAAATTGTTAGCATTTTTGCTTAGCAACATCAAGAGATGTCCAGCATTTATTATTATATAAAATCTTTTAGATAAACTTTCTCCCATCCTTTAGGATTAACTCTTTCGAATTTCGCTCTTAGTTCTTTTTTCAACAAAGGAGCTTTAGTAGCATCAATACCCAATTTGCCTCCTACCCTTAAAGGTGGGGCACCAGGGAGATCGGGGAGCGAAAGATCATAAGGAAGCCCCAGGGTCCTGTCAATATTTACTGTATCAGTTTGAGGGTTCATCCTTACGCCGATAGAATAAAGGATATCTTCAGCATTATGAGTATCCATATCTTCATCTACTGCGATTGCTATTTTGGTAAAGATCAAATTGGGTGAGTAGAGAGCTGTCATCAAAACATCTCTTACCTGTTCCTCGACCTGGGGAACCATTTTTATTATTATGATAAATAAGCCTCCCCATGGTGGTATATGGACGTCGCGAACATCAATCCCCTTCCTCTTAAGCTGGTCATATAAGCGGGCTTCTGTTGGCAAGCAGAAGATTCTTTGGTGATCGGTATAGGGTGTGGCATTTAAATGCCGAAAAATAGCATCTTCTCTCATGGTAATGGTTTTTATATCAAGCGCTGGTTTTTTTGCAACACCTGATGTGTAAAGCCCATGGAATTCACAGAAAGGACCTTCGTCTTCCATGACACCAGGTGGAATCTCACCTTCCAGGACGATTTCCGCATGAGCAGGAACAGTAATATCAGAAGTTTCACATTTAATCATGTCTATCGTTTCACCTAAAAGAGAACCAGCCAAATCATGTTCGCTATAGGTGTCGTGAGGACCAAAGTAGTTAGTAGCTATCTCAAAGCAGGGATGATGTCCAATTACCACAGCCATGGGAACAGGTTGTTTTCTCACATGATATTTTTGGATGATTTTCTTAGTATGAGGCGAAAAGATATGAACTGCTGCACGCTGAGGTCCTTTGATGTGAATCCTGTGCATAGAGACGTTCTGGATGCCTGTGTCAGGATCTTTTACAACACACATTCCTGAACCAATATAGAGACCACCATCTTTTGGTGTATGTATGCAGAATGGAATCTTAGTAAGATCTGCATCTTTGCCTTTTAAAATCTTGTCTTTAACTGGACCGCTTTTTACTGTCCGAGTTTTACCGGGTCCCATAGATAGCCTTTTAGCCAATTCAGGGACAATCTGATCGGTGGTAGTTTTTAGAGCAATGGCCTGGGTTTCACGTGTTTTTACTAACAGGTCACATATCTTCCAGTCCGGATGGCCTTTTATGTTTTCAAAAAGTAACGGTCGATCGCTCTGGGAAACCAAATCTCCCAGCTGGGTTTTGGGATCAACTTCTCTTTTTATTCTCAGGATGCTTTTTTTGATATCTCTTAAGTAAGTTCTTAAAGAGCTTGGCATATTTTCACTCCTTAGTTAAACAATGGTGATCTTGTATAATAACCTGAAATCACTGGATTCCTGCTTTCGCAGGAATGACAAACAAGGGACAAATTATACTTTTTACGAGAGCATCATATAAAGCTCACATAAAATAATTAATAATAAGTGCAAAATGCCGGTGTTCATCGAGATGATAATCAGAGCAGGATGACACCGGCATTTGTTGTAGACAAACGATACTAAGTAATGAAGCTAACAACTACCAGGGGCAGAGACCTGCGTCTGCAGCAACAGAGTTGCCTGACATAATGGCACTTTCCTCACTGCACAGGAATAGAAGCGGCCCTACCAAATCTTCCGGCATCTCTCTTCGATGGATATTCTGATCTGCTATCAGTTTATCCTCTACACCAGGGATGTTTCCTAAAATACCCAGGGTTGCTTCATCCCAGGTTCCACCTGGCATGAGTGAGTTGCACCTGATATTATTCGTGTTAAGGGTTGGATCTCCTGCAAGACATCGAGTGAAGCCCATCATAGCAGCTTTGCCTGTTACATAGTGCAGGAGTGGCAATTTAGCCAGGATCCAGATAGTTGAACCGATGTTGATGATGTTCCCGCTCTTTTGCTTGACCATCTGAGGAAGACAAGCCTTACAACAGTTGAAAGTTCCTACGATATTTGTATCAATAACTTTCCTAAAGAGATCTACGGGTATATCCAGAACAGGTGTTAAGGTAAGTCCTCCAAAAATAGCTGCATTGTTGATGAGAATATCAATTCTCCCAAATTTCTCAATTGTTTTTGCAGCCATCATTTTGGCGTCTTCTTCAGATGTGATATCTACTTTGAGCGATAATACTTCTCCACCTGCCTTCTCAAGATCCTTGGTCACTTCGTCAAAAGGTTTTATATCACTGATAGTAAGCTTTGCTCCTTCGTTGATCAGTGCCTTTGCAAAGGCTGTTCCGATACCACCGGCAACGCCGGTTAAAACAACAACTTTTCCTTTTAATCTATCTCCCATTTGTTACCTCCTTTTGATTTATTGTGAAACAGTTGAATTCCCCCTCCTTCGGTGGGAGGGGATTAAGGGGAGGGGGAAGCAAATTACTTAAAATGTCTTTTTCCCACCCTCTCCCCAACCCTCTCCCATCAAGGGAGAGGGGATGTTTTTGATTTATCTGTTTGGGAAACCTGCAGCCGCTGCATCTTTTAAAATTTCAGCCGGGCTTTCCTGCTGCAATCTGCCCAATCCAGCGAGTACTGAAGGCATCTTTTCCTGAATTTCACCAGCCACCTTGCCAATTTCTTCGCCCAGATCTGCAAAGAGAGTATAAGGGTGGATACTCGCTGGTAAAATAGTGTTAAGTTTGCTGAAAAGAAAGCTAATCTCTTCATTGTTCAGAATAGTGCCCAGCAGGTAATTTCCCATGAGCTGATCGCGCTGGTACTTTGGATTTTTGTAGAAGGACTTGTCCCACCACTCAAGATAGCTCTTTATTCCTTCTTCAGTAGGATTGTTATTTTTAATGGCTTCTTTAACAGCCCTGGATGCCAATGCTCCTGAGAGAAGGGCGCCGAAGTTTTCTGATTCCTGGCACCAGCATGTATCGCCTACCAGGAGTACATTATCTTTGTAAGGTTTTTCAAGGGTTGACCACATGTTTCCGCAGGATGAGTTAACCAGTTCTAATTTAGCACCCTCAAACCATGAGCTTAACTTTGTTTCTTTAGTGAAAAATTCTTTGTATTTGAGAAGGTCCACTCGGCAATCTACGCAGATAAAAACCACGACGTTTTTGTTATCATAGGGGCGAGGACCTATGGCAGTGATTACACCAGCATTTTCGTATCTGGCAACAGCATAGTATATGACTTCAGGGTCAGGTAATTTTAGATCTTCAGCATAGTATCCTAAAACAGTCATGCTGGAATAGTAACCACGATCTTTATTAAGCCCGAGTTGTTGAACCATTTTGGAATTGGCACCATCTGCTGCAATAGCAAAAGTGGCAGTGAATTCCTTTCCCTTATTGGTCGTTAGTTTCACACCTTCGTCTGTTTTTGAAACTCCGGTGACTACTGTACCGGTGATTACTTCTGCTCCTGCTGCCTTCGCCTGTTCTAATAGTGAAGCAAGGACTTTGCTTTTATCCAGAGCGACACATATTCTTCCTTTATCACCAAGCTTCCTTTGTACTTTGGGATCACCAAATTTAAGAGTTTGCCCATCAATGGAATCGAGCTCGAAACCATAAACGTTTCTATAAGGGCTGCCACTTTTAAAGGAAACATCATTTTTTACGAATTTTATGACACCAGTTTCTGGATCGAGATTAACAACCTCTTCAAGATACCCTTCACCTTCTGCCATGGGGAGTAGTGTCTGGCAGTCAACACGGTTCGCTTTGCTAATATCATGCTTCATTTCTATGAGAACAGTTTTAAGGCCCAATTCACCGGCAGTTTTGGCTGCCATCAGACCTGAATATCCTCCTCCTACTATGACTAGATCATACTGATTTGCCATTTTTTTACCTCCTTAATAAGGATTTATATTTATTTAATACAGCTTACTGGACATGCTTTGATGCAGATTCCACAGTCGTCGCATTTATCATTGACTGTGGCTTTGTCATCGTCATTCAGCGACAGTGCGCAGACAGGGCATAGTTGGACACACCCGCCGCATCCTGTGCAAAGTTCGGAACCGATTGTAACCATTTTATTTCTCCTTTTTTTGGTGTTGTATAATAAGAACCAGTTTTAAACAATTACTTTAAGTAGCCTTTGTAACACCTCCTTTCCTAAATTGATTTACCATATACATCCTAAGATTTACGGATACTTTTTAGAAGAGTTTCCATATTGAACGTATGTTGTTCAATAAGATCAAAATCACAGTCTGCTGCAAAAAAGGTTGAAAATACCCCCTGGGAGAGGAAATAGATAAGCTTGGCAATTCTTTCTGCGTCAATGTTTTCAAATTCGCCAATTGCTATACCATCATCGATGATCTGTCGGAAGATTTCAACAGAGCTTCTATAAAAAGAGGTCATCTCTTTTCGAATCTCTTTCTCCCGTGCACCCATGGAACTGAATTCCATACAAAACTTGAAGAAATCCTCATTCTCTTTTAGGATTAGCCCCCATTTTTGTATGAGTATCCTTATGCGTTTTAGAGGGTCACTTTCCTCCTGGATGTATGCCTTCAGTTGCTCAGTGTATCTATTAAGCCTGAAGTTGAATAGTTTAAGAAATAGCTCATCTTTTGATTTGAAATGATAATAGATACCACCTTTACTAATCTTGCCATTTAGAGCAATGTCGTCAATGGAGGTCTTATGATATCCCTTTTCATTAAAACATAGAAGTGCGGCTTCGAGAATCTTTTCTTTGCGTTTGACCGAATTTTCATTATTTGTATGCATTTGGCAACCATAAACATCTCAGAATATCTGTAACGTATTAATAATACATATCATTTCTTGACATTCATCGTTTTACTGTTAAAAATTTTATTTATTGGAATCTATACTGACTAGTCAGTATACAAATAACTCAAAATAAAATTTTTGTCAAGAAAAAAATAAAATTTTTTTAGAAGAGTTGATACAGATATTCTCTAGTTATTACAATAAGTTAAGTGATTATATTTTTAGACTTGAGATTTAAGGTAGGTTTAATACGGGTTAGTTCCCGGGTCCACTTTCAAAGTAGATGTCATTATTAATCGCTAAAATTCCTCAATGCGACAGCTGTTATGTCGAACACTATAGATGCTGGTTAAACATTCAGTATCCAGCATCTAATATCCAGTATCT
>CBDTTR010000096.1:0-7512 GCA_965363405.1 uncultured bacterium
ATATAGAAAGCTAATTGGAGCGAGTACCCAAATCTGAATAAGCGATAACGAATATGGGGCTAAACATCCTGGTGCAATATCGTCATTTTGGTTGATCTCATAAGTAACACATTCCTCAAGGTAGCGGTTGATTATCTCCCTAAATTCAATGGCTGACGAATCGCCAAAAAATATTTGCATTAACTCGTTTATATAAGGTTTGTCAGATGTATCCAAATCTTCTAGGATGTCCAGAAACTCATTAATGGTGTTAATCAGTTCTTCCTTTTGCCCGTAGTCTAGGAAGGGACTCAGGCCGGATGGCTTGTTTGTAAAATCGACTATTTCACTCTCAGAGATTGCATTCAGTGGAGCATTAGCAGTCAGAGCATTAAGAAATACAGTATTTAAAAGAAAACAGCTAACAAGAAACAGAGTAAATACCTTTTTTGCCATCGTTATCTCCTTTTTGTTTTTAGTATTAATAGTTGATAATCCTCATAGCATCTTTCCATTTAAAAATTGATGTATTTTTAGTTGCCAAAAACTAACATAAAATTTGTTAAGTTGCAAGTGATTTAATCCGAATACTGAATACAAAATACAAGAAACAGCTTTTTATTATTTACATTCATTTTGTAATGTGCAATTATCCCGTAATTTTTTATTAAAGAAAGAGATAGTTGCTATATATTTACATCAGGTAAAAAGGTAAAAACAGATGATCATAATTGTGCACAGATATTTAGTCTTCTTTTTTGTCTTCTTATTCATCTCCGGGTGTGCAAGCAGGCTTCCTGTAGAAAAAGGGTCGTGCGGCAAAACTACGGGGAGTCAAGGTAGCTCAGCAGGAATTCAAATATCATCTCACAGAGGAAAACAGAACACTGTTGAAGATACTAGCTTGCACGAAACCCTGCAGGATGAGAACCAAAATGTGCTCGATGCAGCCATGGATTTTTATCAAACCGCTAACGAATTCTGGGAACAGGGTGATCTTGAGAACGCACTTAATGCACTTGATGAATCTTATACACTCATCCTGGAGGTAGGTGAAGAGGCTGGTGAGGTTGTGCTGCAGCAGAAAGAAGATTTGCGCTTTACCATAGCAAAGAGAATTATGGAAGTATATGCTTCTCGGTTTAATGTGGCAAACGGGAATCAGCGTGCTATTCCAATGGTGATGAATAAATATGTTGAGAAAGCATTAAACTCATTTAAAGGAAGGGAGAGAAATTTTATTATTGATTCCTATGTTCGCTCAGGAAGATACAGGCCAGCTATTATTGAAGCTCTCAGAAAAGAAGGGCTTCCTGAGGAACTTTCCTGGTTGCCTCTTATAGAGAGCGGGTTTAAAACAAGGGCGTTATCACGGGCGCGAGCACTTGGCTTGTGGCAGTTTATTGCTTCTACCGGGTATAAGTTCGGCCTGGAAAGAAATGCATGGATAGATGAGAGAATGGATCCGGAAAAATCAACACAAGCAGCCATTGCCTATCTCAAGGAGCTTCACAATATTTTTGGCGATTGGACAACAGCTCTTGCTGCCTATAATTGTGGGGAAGGAAGAGTCTTGAAAGTTATAAGGAGGCAGAAAATCAAATATCTTGATGACTTCTGGGACCTTTTCACTAGACTGCCTTATGAGACTGCCTCCTATGTACCGCGGTTTATGGCGGTGCTGCATATTATGAGTGATCCGGAGAAGTACGGGTTTACACTCCCTCCTGCGGATAAAGAAATTGCAGTGGAAGAAGTAACAATTGACAAACAGGTGCATCTCAAAACAATTGCCAAAAATATAGGTATTTCATATCAGGACCTAAAGGAATTAAACCCTGAATTGCGGAAAAATGTAACACCAGCAAATCCATACTCTTTAAAAGTACCAGAAGGGAAAGTGGAGATGGTGCTTGCCAAACTGAATGACATCCCTATCTGGGCACCACCAGTTCCACCATATGTAACACACAAAGTTCGAAGGGGTGAATCCTTATCCGTTATCGCATCAAAATACAGGACTTCTGTAAGGGCCATCATGGCCATGAACGGTCTTAAAAGGAGCAGTTATATAAAGCAAGGCTGGAGGCTTAAAATACCCACAAATGGGAAAACGTCTTATCGTAAAACACGATCTTCAGTTCGTTCGACAAAACTTGAGGGTAATTTAACAGAGTATGTGGTTAGAAAAGGAGATTCGCTATGGAAAATAGCTAAAAGATTCAGGACAACAACAAAATCCATTCAATCTCTTAACCAGCTAAGAAACACAAGGCTTGCGGTAGGGCAGGTACTCTTGGTACCTAATGCATAGGTGTATAGACTTCTTGAAAAATTGGATGGTGGTAGTGCCTTAACTATTTTCTGAATAGCAAGTATATAGCTGCCAGTATGTTTTTGGGATATTCCTTTCCTCCGTCAATTAAACTTTGAGCCTTTGCCATTGTTCCAACGGGAGAATTATTTCCACCGTAAATGTAATTCCCTTGAACATGACCAACGGGAAGATCATTACCACCGTAGAAATAGTTTCCTTTAACGTGAACAATTGGGAGATTATTGCAACTGTAAATGTAGTCACCTTGAACATGGCCGATTGTACGAGTACCAGCGCAAATGTGATTTCCCTGAACCCTTAATCTTATCATAATTATCTCCTCTTACTTCACGGTACATTTCAAAATGCTATTACAATAGCTACTCTATTTTGTCCCCACCATTGACATAATAAATTTTATCGGAAAGATGTCTTGTAATCTGAAGTGAATTTTTATTGTGAGACAATCTGAGAATATACAAGTCTGGGAGTTATGGTTTGGGTAAGAGTGAAAGGGGATAGTTTTGCAACTATCTTATAAAGTCACTAATCTCCTGAGCAGCCAGTTTTGGGTGAAAAATTGGCCAGTCGTGATTTAATTTGTTTAATCTCTTTATGGTTAAGTGGGCGAAAGAACATTTTATTTGTTCATTGACCCTGTCATCCAAGTTGAAAAATTCGTCCTTCTCACCATAGAGAATTAAGGTGGGTTGAGTGACATTCATATTATGATATGTGAAACTGCGGATGTCTTTGACTGTATCAATTGAAGCAGACATATTTCTTAGCAGATTAAAAAGGGCAGGTGGTAAAATAGTATTGCCAAATAGTACAGCCCTAAACCCTCCTGTGATACCGAGAGATTCTCTTATGTTTTTATAAATTGCTCTTGCTGTGAATCCTAAAAGGTCATAGTCTACCGGTAAAACGGGATTCATACCAACCAGATAAAAGTGCTCAGACAGGACATCTCCTGCTTTAAAAGCAACGATGCTGCCCAGCGAATGACCCACCATACAGTATAGCTCTACTCCGAGAGATGAACAGAAGCCCAAAGCTAATTCTGCATATTCATTGATCGAAGCAGGTTGTTTCTTCAAGTAATTAATCCCGAACATCTTAGGGGCAATAATTTCAAATTTATTAGCCAAATGATTTAATAATGGTAAATAATAAGAGGGGCTGCAACCAAATCCGTGCAAGAAAACCAAAGGCGCTCCACTTCCTTTGTGCAAATAATGGATGTTTTCCTGTTCTACTTTTTGAATTCTATATTTAGTCATAAGAGTAGAAAAATAATAATGCCATTAAGAAAAAGGTAATTAGGATTTTTTGGGATTAATGCTATATTACTAATACCACACAATGGGCAAGGGGTAAAGGATGATGCAAGGTGAGAAATTGATTTCACTGTAAAGATGATGTATAGTTAATTAATTACTTCAATGAGCGGGAGAGATTACATGAAGTTCACCTTGACAACAGTAGTTGCAATAATAGTTTTCTTATTGTCAGGTTGCGTGAGTGTCAGTTATCTACCAACAGATGAAACACACGTGTATGCTCCAACTAATTCGTTAAAGGTTTATTGGGAGAAACCGGATTTCTCGTATGCAGTTATTGGAATGATAATCGCTGAAGATTATGAAGAGGAGGAGAAACTGTTTTCTGCTCTTAAGAAGAAGGCTATGTCAATAGGGGCACATGGAATAATAATGAAACCTCCTATCCAACAGACTGAAATTTATGGCTACTCTTCTCCATATACCAGATCAATTTCGTCGAATAGACGTCATCGGTTGGAAGCTTTCGCAATTAGATTTAATAAACCATAGAAGGGAGATTAGAATAAGAGATTGAGGCTAAAGAGAGGCAGAAATATTTTTAACTTAAGCGGCTAATTTGCTTTTGTTTGGGAGGAGAAGAAATGATAAAAAGAAAATATGTGACCAATTACTCGATAGAAAACATTGCCCAGTCCATCGTCAGGGATAATTCGACCGGCAAAAAGTACAGTCAGGAAGATAAAAAACAACTCTTTAATGAGCAACCCCGACTCCTAAAACGCTTTACACACTTAAATGAGATCATCTGCCTTGAACACATTCATGCCTATGATATTCCCTGGGCCAAAAGGATTGCTCGTCTGTCAATTGTTCCACCTCAAATAGTTGTGGTAGATAGTCGGATTCAAGACATGTGTTACCTCCCTTTCTGGACCTTTTATGGATCGGGGGAAGGCAGTTTTAGTCGATGTGCTGGGGTTGGAGCTTTCTCCTGCTGTCCTCCTTTCAATCCCAAAGCAGAGAGGGTACAAGCTTTGCTGGATAAAGCAGATATGTTCATTGTTTTACAGAGCAGGCTAGGTTCTATGTTTAGCTCTGGAGACCCCAGCGGGCAATTTCGTGTACTCAATAGGCTTACCGATGAAATCAACTCGCTTCTGGGAAAAGGGACAGTGGTTCAGAAGTTTGGTGGTGGCCCTTGCTTCGCCTGTTATCCTGATGTTTGTGAAGGTGGAGGTAAATGCAAAGCCCCCAAACTAAAAGTACCATCTCTGGAGGGGATGGGCATTTGTGTGGATCAGCTCTGCAAAGACCTTGTGCTTTTGACAGGAGATGAAAAGTGGAAGATCACCTGGATCAAGGGATTTGGAACACCAGATCAGAAACCGAAGAGAATGAAAGGAACAGCAGGATTGGCTATAAAGCTTGCAACTTAAACATTTCCTACTCTTTATCTTCTTCTTGGTATGCCTTCAGGAATTCTTTCTTGGCCTGTTTTAGTTCTTCCAAGACGGTCTTGCCACGTTTTTTAACAATTCTGTGTGCTTCATCCACAACCCTTTCCGAGCTTTTATCCAGAGTCTCTTCATCCGCAGGCGGCAGACCTCCTCGTTTGATTCTCCATTTAATTAGCCCTTTTGTGAAGTCCTTTTCTACAGCACGAATCTTCTTGCCAAACGAAGAAAGATCGGACTTTGCCATCTTATTTCTCCTGCTTTGCCATTGAAGCTTTTACTACTGGAACAGCTTTCTTAAGGAAGTCTAAAACGCGTTGAAACTCTATCCCGAATATCTCTTGAATTACTGTATGGTCAAGCTTTGAATCATTGATAAAATCCTTAATTTGCTCAGCAGTGAAGAATGATTTCTGTGGATTGTTTTTAACCATTTCTATCAGTTGTTCCTTTGAAACGCCCTGGGTATAGTTTGCTTTTATTCCTGCTTCTTTTGCAATCATGTTAAGGAGATCTCCCTGCGTAATGCAATCGGGTCCACCTATTCCCAGAGTTTTATTCGATGCTGCTGGATTGCTGAGTGAATCTATCATGCATTTTGCGAGATCAATGTGTGATAAGGGACTCATGTGAAACTCGATGGGACCGAAAGGCCACATGCTGGTTTCTCCCATTTTAAATACATTGGGAATGTGGAAAAAATTGAAGTCCTTAAACATTCCTGATGGCTTAAAAATGGTATAATCAATCCCTGAATTTCTGATTGCCTCCTCAGCCTGATGTTTAGACTGGTACATACCAGACACACATTCTGGACCAACGCCATCTGCTGACACGTGGATTATTTTTTTTATCCCCTTCTGCCTGGCAACTTCTACAAGGTTCTTTACTCCACCCAGTTCGACATCTTTATAAGTGAGTCCCTTCTTTTGCTCCCCCGGAGTGAGGCGAATAGAGATGACCAACGCTTCCATTCCCTCCATTGCGAGTTCAAGAGATGCCTTGTCCAAAATGTCCCCTTCAGAGAATTCTGTCTTGTCTTTTGCCTCTGCAAGTTTCTCCCTGTTTGACGTGTTTCTGACCAATGCTCTGACACGATGCCCCTTTTCTACGGCACATTTTGCTGCTTCACTGCCTACATCACCTGTTGCACCTACTATCAAAACATTCATAAAAACCCCCTTTGTAATTTGACCGCACAAACACTTTGTTTTAAGTTTTTAGATTGTTAATGTAATAGAACTTCCTTTCAGTCGTGGACAGTATAGGATAAAGGTTTTCGTGTGTCAATAGAAATGGAATTACAGGATTCAGAAGATGAGAGCCAGGTATTGTTTATTTATTGGTTTTATAAATAATCCACAGTATACAAACTACTCACTAAATTCATTGCTACACCACAAATATTTTGGTAACGTTCCCCAAAAGACAACCAAACGAAGAGTTGCGAGAGATCTTGAGTTATAAATGTGATGGTTGATAAGAGGTTGTCGTTTAACATTGGTACTTCTCCGCAAAATGGGTGGAAAGATAATTTTGAAATATTGAGGCTTAAATGGACAAAGGACTTTTGCCTATACTTTTGACTGTTTTTCTTCTTGCCTTTGGGATGAGCTTTGTGGCTCCTTTAATTCCCCTTTTACTTAAGGGCATGGGTGCTTCTTCAGCAACTATAGGACAGATTGCAACCACATACTTTCTATCCTTCACAATTACCACATCCCTTTTGGGTCGATGGATTGAACGTGTGGGATCAAAGAAAATAATAAATGTCGGTCTTTTTGTTTTTGGCTTGGCTATTTTTATAATGCCTTTTATGGCAGATCCAAAGCTATTTTATCTGATACGGATATTTCAGGGGGTTGGTTCTGCGTTTCTATTTGCTCCTACAGAAGCAGCGATTAATATCCTCTCCTCCCCCGAAAAAAGGGGGTCCAATATGGGTCTGTATGGAGTAGTGTTTGCTGTAGGATTTGCTGTAGGGCCTGGAATCGGCTCCTGGCTCTATTCTCTAAATATGCTATTACCCTTTATCTTTGCAGCCTTGAGTTGCTTTATTGCTATCGCAGTGTTGACTTTCTGTTTTGAAGAGACCCCTGTCCCTATGAAGAAAACAGAAGGGAAATTTTTAAAGCTTCTCAATTCCCTTAAAATACCTCTTTCTGCTGCTATGTGTTATGCTGTTGTGGAGGTTTCTATAGGGACATTTTTATCACTATATCTGGATGAGATCGGAATTGGGGGTGCTGCACTGGGAATTGTTTTTACGTTTTTTGCAGTTGGTGGGGCAATTTCTCCCTTTCCAGCTGGTAAAATTGCCGACTCCTTGGGGAAACGTTATGTTTTAAGAATGTGTGGCTATTTACTTTTTGCAGTAACAGTTTTTTTTAATCTCCTTCAAAATTACTGGGCGATCTGTTTTTTAGCTTTTTGTGTGGGATTGGTTGCAGGTGCGCTTTATCCCGTAGCACTTGCC
>CBDTTR010000097.1:0-7491 GCA_965363405.1 uncultured bacterium
CTCCTCGCAATGACTACTTACTTTTGTTGTTCACTATAGAGAGTAGCTGTTTGATTCTGGTAAAAATAAAACTGGATATTTAGATCGAGTACCAAGAATCCAGTATCCAGCATCTTATCTGATCGGAGTGTAGCAGGTTTAAGCGGTCAAGAGTTAGACATGAAGTAGTAACGTTCTCTGACATCTCACCGTTCTTTTATTGCCTTTTTATTCAGTATAAGTTATTTTAACAGGGTTCTGTTTTAAGTATTCCAATCGATTTAAAGCATTAATGTAAGCTAAAACACTGGCCATGATAATGTCATTGTGGGCACCCCTTCCTACCATTTCTTTGCCTTCTTCCTCAAGTCTAACAGTAACTTCTCCCTGAGCATCGGTGCCACCCGTGATTGAATCGACACTGTATTTGAGCAGTCTGCTTTTTGTACCGGTAATCTTAGCAATGGTCTTAAATGCTGCATCAACAGGTCCATCACCCATTCCCACATCCTTTATCTGTTTATTTTCAATTTCCATCTGGATTGTAGCAGTTGGGATAGCAAAACTTCCACTTATCACACTCATATTTACCAGTTTATATTTATCAGGTGCTCTTAGTATAATTTCAGCTACAATGGTTTCCAAGTCTTCTTCATAGAGATTCTTCTTTTTATCAGCCAGTTCTTTAAAACGATTAAATATTTTATTAAGATTCTCATCCGTAAGTTCATAACCCCTTTTCTTTAATTCATCTCTTAAGGCATGTCGTCCTGAATGTTTGCCCAATACAATGCTGCTTTTCTTTACACCAACAGATTCAGGCGTCATAATTTCATACGTAATCTTATCTTTAAGCAAGCCATCTGTGTGGATGCCTGATTCATGTGCAAAAGCATTGGAACCAACAATTGCCTTATTGGGTTGTACGCCTACTCCTGTTATTCTGGTAAGAAGTTTGCTGGTCTTATAGATCTCTTCCGTTTTAATGTTGGTTTCGAGATGTGCGTAATCCTTTCTTGTATAAAGAATCATTACGACTTCTTCTAAAGAGGTGTTTCCCGCTCTTTCTCCAATGCCATTTATCGTACATTCCACTTGCCGAGCACCGTTTAAGACAGCAGCTATAGAGTTTGCCGTTGATAATCCCAGATCATTATGGCAATGGACACTGATGACAGCTCTATCAATATTGGAAACCTTTTGTCTTATATAACTGATTAGATCACCATACTCAGAAGGTATGGTGTATCCAACTGTATCAGGTATGTTTACAGTTGTTGCACCAGCATCGATAGCTGCCTCAACAATCTGACACAGGTAATCACGGTCACTTCGGGTAGCATCCATTGCAGAGAACTCTATATCCTCTGTATAAGATTTAGCCCTCTTTACGGCAGAAATCGCCATTTCCAAGACTTCTTCCCTGCTTTTTCTAAGCTGATGAGTCAGGTGGATATCAGAAGTAGAGATGAATGTATGAATAAAGGGATATCGTGCATTTTTTATAGCTTCCCATGCCCTGTCTATGTCTTTGTCGTTTGCACGAGCCAGTGCGGAAATACGAGAATCCTTAATCGATTCTGCTATCAATTTAACAGCATCGAAATCCCCATTTGAGGCTATAGGAAAACCTGCTTCTATTATGTCAACACCAAGCCTCTCAAGTTGCTTTGCCATTCTCAACTTTTCCTGGATATTCATGCTGAATCCAGGAGATTGCTCCCCATCCCTTAATGTTGTATCAAGAATCCTAACTCGATCCAAAAAATCCCCTTACAGTTTAGAAATGTTGTTGTAATTATTTGTTTCCTTAAGCTCTTGCTTAAGAATTCTTCTCTTTCTCTTCATAATAAAAAATCCAACCGGACCTGATATTGTATAGATCACACCAGTAACAAAAAGAAATAACCCTGGCTCACCCATGAACAGGATCAATAAAAAAACAAATGCCAGCAGTGTACTGAATGGTCTTCTTTTCCTAAAGTTAAAATCTTTTATGCTGTAGTACCGGATATTGCTCACCATAAGCATTGCAAGTAAACATGTTATTAAGGGTATGGTGACATTTTTTATCACTGGCATACCCAGATTGCTAAAAATAATTACAGTGGTAGCTATCATGCCAGCAGCACCTGGAGTTGGAAGACCTTGAAAAAATTTGTTTTCTCTTGTTTCAGACTGCACATTAAATCTGGCTAACCTCAGAGCAGTACAGATTATATAGAGAAAAGTAACAAGCCACCCCCATCTCCCATAGGGCTGTAATGCCCAGTTATATACCAAAATGGCAGGCGCAATCCCAAAACTTATCATGTCCACAAGGGAGTCATATTCTTCCCCAAACTTGCTTGTAGAACCAGTAAGCCGAGCAATCCTTCCATCCATGCCATCAAAAACACCAGCAATAATTATTGCCCAGGATGCATGCAAAATACTTCCTTTTATTGAAGCAGTGATTGAGTAAAAGGCACAAAAAAGACTCAGAGATGTAAAAATACTGGGGAGAATATATACACCCTTTTTCATACTGATATTCCTTTTATCGCCTTTTCCTTTCTTCATACCTATGCCCCAATGCAGCCCATTATTGTGTATCTTTAAAAAACTTGATCAAATGTTTAAGTTTACAGACTATAGTAGACAGCTAGTAAGCTTTCCTTCCTGCTATTCCTTTCGTAGCTTTCGTTGTTCTTACAGAAGATTCCCTGGGACGAAGAGCACGAGTGGCTTTACCTGCCTGCCACATTTCAGACATGGCCATGGCATTTAATTCTTTGGCCAGCTGCTCCTGATAGTTGGAACTGCCACATGCAGAGAGTACCCGACTCGTTTCCTGCCCGGATTTCACTCTTTTGTATATCTCTTTAAAAACAGGCATGACAGCTTTCTTGAATTTTGGTTTCCAGTCAAGTGCCCCTCGCTGAGCTGTCGCCGAGCAGTTTAAATACATCCAGTCCATCCCGTTTTCATCTACGAGCTTTATAAGGCTTTGTGTTAGTTCCTCGACCGTCTCATTGAATGCTTCACTTGGGCTGTGTCCATTCTTGCGAAAAATATCATATTGCGCTTCCATAATACCTGCAAGAGCTCCCATTAAAACTCCACGCTCACCAGTCAAATCACTGTAAACTTCATTTTTGAAAGTCGTCGGGAATAAATATCCAGATCCTATGGCAATGCCAAGGGCAATACAACGGTCTCTTGCACGTCCAGTAGCATCCTGTTCTACTGCAAAGCTTGAATTTATTCCTGCGCCTGCAAGATAATTGCGGCGAAGTGATGTGCCCGACCCCTTTGGAGCTACCATGATTACATCAACATCTTTGGGGGGGATTATCTTCGTTTGATCTTTATATACAATTGAGAAACCATGAGAGAAATATAATGCATCGCCCGCGTTGAGGTTCTTCTTTATAAGCGGCCATATTGCCTTTTGTGCCGCATCTGAGACAAGCATCTCAACTATCGTAGCGCGTCTTGCGGCCTCTTCAATATCAAACAGATTTCTTCCAGGTTTCCACCCGTCTTTTACTGCACGATTCCAGTCTTTCCTGAATTTTTTTGATTGACCGATGATAACTTTAAATCCATTATCTTTCATGTTTAATGCCTGAGCAGGTCCCTGTACACCATACCCAATAACTGCAATTGTCTCATTCTTAAGAGCTTTGCGAGCCTTTGACATGGGAAATTCCTTCCGCATAACCACATTCTCTTTTACACCTCCAAAATTAATAACTGCCATAATGCAAATCCTCCTTCCAGTATTGAATTTAATATTATCTTTTTTAATCCAGTTGTTTTTTTACTTTTGCCGCTTTTGTCTTGCTTCCTCTTGTAAGAGCTGCACTACCAGTCCGCGCAATATCTTTAATGCCCATTGGAGCAAACAAATCTATGACAGCCAACATCTTATTTTCATCACCTGTTATCTCAACTGTATAGCTTTCAGAGCTGACATCAAGAACTTTTCCTCTGAAAATATCAATGATACTTAGCACCTCTGAACGGTTTTCTTCGGTTACCGTTACTTTTATTAAGGCCAGCTCCCGTCCTACATATTCATTGCTCTTAAAATCAATAACCTTAATTATGTTAATCAATTTATTGAGCTGTTTGGTAATCTGCTCCAGAATTCGGTCATCTCCTCTGGTGAGAATGGTCATCCTTGATATCTTGGGATCGATTGTTTCTGCAACAGACAGGCTTTCTATGTTAAAGCCTCTTCCACTAAAAAGTGAAGCTACCCTTGAAAGAACACCAGGCTTGTTTTCAACCAGCAATGAAATAGTGTGTTTCATTCATATCACCTATAAGAGTATCATTTCATCTATGGCAGCTCCTGCTGGAACCATAGGATAAACCCCTTCTTCCTGTTCCACGACAAAATCCATGATGACAGGTTTTTTAGAGTTCAATGCCTTTTTTATAACCGGAACAACTTCACTTGGTTTAGTAGCCCTTAATCCCATTGCACCATAAGCTTCCGCTAACTTTACAAAATCAGGAGAATTGTCTAAAGGAGTTGAGGCATAGTTTTTATCATAAAATAATTCCTGCCACTGCCGTACCATCCCAAGATAGCTGTTGTTCAATATAGCAACCTTCACAGGCAACTTATACTGAACCACAGTTGCCAATTCCTGTATATTCATCTGAATGCTCCCATCTCCGGCAATATCAATTACTGTCTCATTTGGGAAAGCCACCTGTGCACCAATAGCAGCTGGGAATCCATACCCCATAGTACCCAAACCACCTGAAGTTAGGAATTTTCTGGGTTGATCAAAGCTGTAGTATTGAGCAGCCCACATCTGATTTTGGCCTACTTCAGTCGAGATTATTGCCTTGCCATTAGTTAACTGATACAGTTTCTCAACAACATACTGCGGTTTTATAACATCCTTCTGCTTATAGTCTAATGAATGAATTCTCATCCACTTGTCAATTTGGGCAAACCATGATTTCCTTCTTGATTTCCAATTGATTTTTTTTGCGTCTTCAAGTAATAGATGAAACTTTTGCAAAATGTCTTTTACATCACCTACAATGGGTGTATCTACTCTTACATTCTTGCTTATGGAAGTAGGATCGATATCGATATGTATAATTTTGGCGTACGGTGCGAATTTACTGATATCACCTGTTACCCTGTCATCAAAACGGGCACCTATTGCAATCAAGAGATCACAATTGGTAACTGCCATATTTGCCCGATATGTTCCGTGCATCCCCAACATTCCTAATGAGAGCGAATCTGTGCCCGGGAAACAACCCAGTCCCATAAGAGTTGTTGTAACAGGAATCTGAAGTTTATGGGAAATACCCAGGAGTTCCCTGGATGCATTTGAAGAGATGACACCTCCTCCAGCATAAATCAGGGGTTTTTTAGATTCCAGGATTTCATTGAATGCCCGCTTTATCTGTCTTTGATGACCTGAATACGTTGGATTATAGCCTTGCAAATGAATGTGCTCAGGATAATGAAATTGACTCATTTCCCTCATAATATCCTTGGGAAGATCAATCAGTATCGGACCATGCCTCCCAGTACTCGCTATATGAAATGCTTCCCGTATGGTAACAGCAAGTTCGTCAACATCTTTTACGAGATAATTATGTTTCGTGCATTGTCGAGTAATCCCGACAATATCAGCTTCTTGAAAAGCATCGTTTCCAATGAGCTTGGTAGGCACCTGACCCGAAAAAACAATCACAGGAATAGAATCCATATATGCAGTGGCAATGCCGGTTACTGTGTTTGTAGCACCAGGTCCTGAGGTTACCAGGCAAACGCCAACTCTACCTGTGGCTCTCGCATAACCATCAGCAGCATGGACAGCAGCCTGTTCATGCCTGACCAGAATATGTTTGATATTGTAGTTTTTAAACTCGTGATAGATATCCAACACGGCACCACCAGGAAAACCGAAAATGTCGGTTACACCTTCCTTTTTCAAACACTCAAACAATATTTGTGTCCCAGTTTTTTTCTTCACCTTAACTCCTGTTGAAAAGACAAAATGTTAGCGATATTTCTTCAGGATCGTTTCAATCATGTCTCTTCCGGATAACTTTAATTTCTTTATTTTCTTCTTCCTTACCTCTTCCTCCTGAGTGAGATAGGGCTTTTTATTTAGTTCCTCTAATTGTTTCTCATATAAAATATGTTCTTCTACATAACTCTTCAATTCTTCATCATTATCAATATGCTTCTCAATCAACAATTTATCTTTATCTTCCATTTAATATAGCACCTCACTTTGCAGATTAATATACATGATGATCATAAAATATAATAGTATTTAGTAGATGTCAACATTCTATCTTCTTTGTCGCCCATTTAGTTTCTGCCTCTGGTGACCTAACGTAGATAGGAGTCATAACTTCGATATCCATTACCTCGTTAACGTTTAATTTCTTAAAAGCCAGCTGGGCTATAGCTGAAGCCCTGGGATACTTTAGATGAAGTGGTGAAAAGAGAACTTTTTCTTTCAGTTTCCTGATAATTAAATCCTTATATAGGTCAGTACCATTACCTAAAAAAACCACTTCCTCCCTTATCTCATCTAAAAGTATTTCTGGATCGATTGCTCTGTCAGGTGTTAGTTTTTTTAATGTATGGCCGTCCTCCCGCTTGTAAAAGGCAGTATATACTTCATCCTTACGAGCATCGATAAGTGGACAAATCAACATATTGCTGAAACACATATTATGGGCTAATGCATCCAGCGATGGAATTGCTATTACAGGTTTGTTGTTTGCTAATGCTAAACCTTTAATTACACTTATGCCGATTCTTAAAGATGTAAAAGATCCTGGACCTTGTGCTAAAGCAAATGCATCTACCTCCTGAATGGATACATTAGCATTTTTTAAAATATGATCAATCGCCGGGAAAAGCATATCGGAATATGTTGCCTTAATCCCAATTTGATATTCTGCTAAAAGTTGATTGTCATCAGCAAGAGCGACACTGCCTATCATGGTTGATGTTTCAATTGCGAGTAATTTCATTGCAATTTACATCCAGGGAAGGAAATCCAAGTACTTTTGAGGAACAGATCTTATGATGTCATTATAAGTTACTGTTAAAAGAAGGAGTATAAGTAATGCAAATCCTATTTTTTGTGCGATTTCCATTTTCTTAATTTCTAATGGCCTTCTAATTATCAACTCGACTAACAAAAAGAATAAGTGGCCCCCATCAAGTATGGGTATAGGCAACAGATTGATGATACCCAAGTTCAGGCTGAGAAAAGCTGTAAAAATCAGAAGAGACGCTACACCTGATTTTGCTGCGGACCCTGTCATTTTTGCGATCATTATGGGACCGCCAAGTGTCTTTAATGAAATCTGTAATGTGAACATTTTCCCCAGTGCCCACAAAGTAAGTTCCGTCATCTCAAACGCCTGTTTAAAACCTTCTATTGTTGAGTCAAATATTCCGTACCTTTTAAAAATTGTTTCTTCAAATGGAATTATCCCAACCTTTCCGCTTACCCTGATCCC
>CBDTTR010000098.1:0-7468 GCA_965363405.1 uncultured bacterium
CTCCGGATGAAACAAAACTACCCGTTGCACGTGTAGTTGTTTGCGACACGATTTTGCTCCTCAACATATCTATGGATATGCCTTCGTCGTAAAATCGCTCCAACTGCACGTTTCGCCACGGTTTTCTGCGCCTCGCTACGATACCTACTGCAAAATATGGGATAATAATAAAAGGCAGAGATTGTTTCCCCTGCCTTTTATTGTAACAATTATATAAATGATCTTAAAGAAATCGAATTAATCTTTCTTCAAGGTAGTACTACCCTCCAAAATGATATAACCTTTCAATTCCTCAAGTGTCTTTTCTCCAACGCCCTTAACATTAGTAATGTCTTCTATCTTTTTGAAAGGTCCATTCTGAGTGCGATATTCAATAATAGATTGTGCGGTTTTTGTCCCAATACGCGGCAATATCTCCAACTGTTCTGTATTAGCAGTGTTTATGTTAATCTTCCCTGATAATACTGTTTTTTCAGGTGCAGCCTTAGTAGCTTTCTCAGTAGCGGAAGATGATACGACCATACAAAATGCACAGAAAAAAGATAGAGCTAAAACCAATGTTAGAAGTTTTGATAGTTTCATAAATCTCCTCCTTCCTTCTTTTTCATAGAATTTTAGATATACAATGTTAGTTATGTTTCTATTTGATCTAAACATTCCTCACCCCCTTTCATAACAGATTTAATAACAGGTTTTTACTACCATAGGCAGAAAGAATGTCAAGCATTTTTTTTGTTTTTTACTTTGCAATTTTTCATTGTTTAAAAAATTCCACTGCATTTTGAACAGATACAGGATTCTCCACAAGATTAATACAAAAAGGTTGACAATTAAAAGGATATAAGAGATATACAACATTTCTATTTTTATAGAATGTGGATAAGCAAAAAAATGGAGAGAAGAGATAAAAAACCTTACTTGAGAAAAAGGATTTTATATTTCTGTGGGCGGATATGGGCCAGATTTGCCATCCGATTGCCTCAATGGTTATCCTTAAAGTCTCTTTACTTTGTTGCGGATATTTTTGGGAAAATAGGCTTTTGTCTGATGAGGAAGCGAAGGCAGATAGCATACCACAATTTACAAATAGCCTTCGGTAATTCAAAAACAAAACGGGAATGTGACGAAATCGTGAAAACCATTTTTCGTGACACAGCTAAGAACGTACTGGAGGTAGCGAAACTCATTTATGCTGACCCAAATTTTTTAAAAGAGATCATAAGCATTGATGGACTGGAATACTTAGATAATGCATTGAGCCAGGGTAAAGGGGTGGTAGCTATAAGCGCCCATATGGGAAACTTTATTCTAATTGGTCCCAGGCTGACTTTAGAAGGACATCGCTTCAATCTCATTCTTCGTAACCCTAAAGATAACATATTAGCTAAAACCTTATCAGACATAAGGATAAAGATCGGCCTGGACTCAATACCCGATAAACCCCGCAGGACATGTGTAGCAAAATCATTAACTTCCTTGAAAAATAACAGTATCCTTTATCTCCAGATTGACCAGAATGCATCTTCCCAAGACCTTTGGGTTGATTTTTTTGGCTGGCTGGTTCCTACCTTCAGAGGACCTGTAGTCTTTAGCTTTAGAACAGGTGCTCCTATCCTCCCCATGTTTATAATAAGGGATGCTTCAAACCATCATAAACTCATTATAAAACCGCCTTTCAAACTTATTAACACCGAAAACAAGGAGGAGGATATACTCCAAAACACTGCCAAACTTACCAAGCTTATTGAATCTTACATAAAACAGTATCCTAGTCAATGGTGGTGGTTCCACCGCAGATGGAAGAAAGCGAAAAAAAATAATTAAAATGTTTCGTTCTGTACATTTTTATGATATATAAGATTCGGTTATTGATTTTTATTATTTTCTTTTATGGTGAGAAATGAGCAAGATTAATAAAGGAAAGAAGGAAAAAGATGAAGGCAATGTTATCGTAAAGGACTCTGCTTCTCCTCCTGAGTTTATTGATAAAAACGTCATAGAAGGGGGGAAGGATGGCACTTCTGCTAATAAACTTTTAGTTATAGATGATGATGAGGATATAAGATCTTTACTCACAGATTTATTAGAGGAATCCGACTATAAAGTGGACACTGCCTCCTGCGGAGAAGAAGCTTTGCAGATGATTCAAGTTTCCACTTATGATCTGGTAGTAACCGATTTAAGAATGCAGGGTATGCAGGGCATGGAAGTGATCAGAGAGGCAAGGAAGATAGACCCAGGTATCGACGTTATCGTAATGACAGGGTATGCTTCTGTTGATTCTGCTGTAGAGTCAATGAAAGCTGGTGCTGTAGACTACATCACAAAACCTTTAAATACCGATCAGATAAGATTGGTGATAAAGAAAAATATCGAGAGGAGGAATTTTCAACGGCTAGCCAGTGAGAGAGAATTTTATAAAATACTCTCAAGTATTGACGGACTTACTGAACTATACAATTATCGCTACTTTCATCAACATCTTCAGATGGAATTGGAGAGAGAAAAAAGGTATGGACGCCCTCTATCTTTGGTTATGCTAGACATTGACAATTTTAGGGATTATAATAATCAATATGGCCATCCAGTAGGAGACTTGGTATTAAAAAATTTGGCATCTATCTTAAAAACTACTACCAGGGGGTGTGATGTCATCTGCCGGTATGGTGGGGAAGAATTTACCGTAATACTTCCTGAAACTGACAAGGAAGAAGCTTCTATTGTTTGTGAAAGAATTAGACAAGAAGTTGAAAAAACCAATTTGCATGATGGAGAAGGAAACTCCATTGGAAATATCTGTATAACTATTGGCTTAGCATCTTTCCCCATCGATGCTGACAATAAGAATGGACTGATTGAACAGGCTGACAAAGCACTTTATCAAGGGAAAGAAGCAGGGAAAAATTGTACATTCCTTTGTGGTGAAAAAGAAAAATATAGCAAGGTACAGGAAAAAGAAGATTAAGACAATTCCAGCCAAATCAACTGAGATGAGATATTTGATCTCAGAAAAGATTAATATGAGAATATTCTAAAGGCTGTTTTTTAATCAAGAATGGATAGCCTCTAAGTATTCTCTTTATTTTTTAGATAAAAAACCGATAGAAAATGCTAAGTGCTGAAGATTTTTTTGATCTGACAAAATTTACTCACCGCCCTTTGTTTGAGAAGACGGAACACGTTTGGGACACCTTGAAAAGGTTGGAATCCTACATCCATGATAACCTTGATTCTAACCTGGGTGAACTAACAAAAAAGGGTGCGGTACTGCCTAAGACTTATGCCCTCCATGAGGGAAAGCTCATAGAGCATTTTAAACTAAAAAGAGGGGGGGATGCTCGGGGAAAACCTCAAGTAGAAGTTGATGGTGAAATTCTGGTGGGTGCATCGATTCTCTACGCAGGCGTTTCTTTGTTGGATGATAACATTTATATTGGAAAGGATACCGTTGTAGAGCCTGGAGCACTAATCAAAGGTCCTACTATTATTGGAAATAACAATGAGGTTCGGCAAGGTGCCTATATCAGGGGTAACGTAGTCATAGGGGACCAATGCGTGGTAGGACATACTACCGAAATAAAAAACTCTATTATGACTTACGGGAGCAAAGCAGGTCACTTCGCCTATATTGGAGACAGCATCTTAGGTGAGGTTAATTTGGGAGCAGGAACCAAACTCGCTAATCTTAAAATCTTCGATTCAACCATAAAAATTAAAATTGATGGGAACCTGTACGATACAGGACTAAGAAAAATGGGAGCTATTATTGGAGACAAAGTGGAGTTGGGATGCAATACAGTAACCAGCCCCGGGACCTTACTGGCAAAAGGTGTATTATCTTATCCCAATACTTCGTTGCGTGGATACTATGCTCCTGGTTCAATAGTTAAGCTAAAACAGGGACAAGAGGTAATAAGAACTTAATGTGTGGCATTATAGGATATATTGGTGAAAGGGAAGCTCCTCAAATTTTACTTGAGGGTTTAAAGCGACTGGAATATCGTGGGTACGATTCTGCTGGTATGGCCGTTATAGATGGTGGGAAGGTAAAGATTAAACGAAACGAAGGGAAACTTGACCAGCTGGAACGTTCTTTATGCAAAGATCCTTTAAGAGGAAAAGTAGGGATCGGTCACACTCGATGGGCTACCCATGGTAAACCATCTGAGACCAATGCCCATCCCCACAAAGCTGGAAGTATTGTAGTCATTCACAACGGTATTATAGAAAATTACCTCAATCTCAAAAAATCTCTAGAACAAAAAGGCCATACCTTTAAATCAGAAACCGACACAGAAATTATTGCTCATCTTATTCAAAACTACCTATTTAAAGGGAACAGTTTTGAGCTGGCAGTGAGAAATGCCCTTAAGAGAATCAAAGGATCCTATGCCATTGGTGTCATTTGTGAAGGAGAGCCCAAAAAGCTGATCGCTGCAAGGAATGAAAGTCCACTCGTCATAGGGCTGGGCGAACAAGAATACTTTATGGCTTCTGATATTCCTGCCTTCCTGTCACACACGAGGAAGGCTATCTTTCTAGATGATGGGGAAATGGCTGTCTTGAGTGAAAAGGGTGTAAAATTTAACAATCTCTCGGGCAAAAAGATTTCTAAAGAGGTTAAGACCATTGACTGGAGTCCCTCTATGGCAGAAAAAGGTGGCTTCAAGCACTTCATGAAGAAGGAAATATTTGAACAGCCGAGAGCATTTATAGACACTTTTAGAGGGAGAATCGCTGAGGAGGAGGGCAAAATATTTCTGGAAGATTGCAACCTCACTTCTAAAGAGGTAAAACATTTTGAGAAGATCTATATCGTTGCTTGTGGCACTTCATGGCATGCTGCTATTGTAGGCAAATTTATGATTGAGGGGCTATGCAGGATACCCGTTGAAGTAGATTTAGGATCTGAATTCAGGTACCGAGACCCTTTGCTAAATAAAAAAACCCTCCTCCTACTCATTAGTCAGTCAGGAGAGACAGCGGATACATTGGCTGCTTTGCGAGAAGGGTTAAAGAAAAATGCGCGAATCATCTCCATCTGTAATGTAGTAGATAGCAGTATAGTGAGGAGCTCCCATGGAGTTATCTATACTCATGCGGGACCTGAGATTGGGGTGGCATCAACCAAGGCCTTCACCACCCAGTTGGTTGTACTTTATCTCCTGGCTCTCCACCTGGGCAAACTTACCGGGCGGTTATCCACTGACAAAGAGAAGGGTTTAATCAAAGATTTGGTGAAATTACCTCGGCAGGTTGAAAAGATACTGGGAGAAGATTCCACCATAAGAACTATTGCCCATTACTATATGAACTACCGTGATTTCCTCTACCTGGGAAGGGGCATCAACTACCCCATTGCCTTAGAAGGTGCCCTTAAGCTGAAAGAAATCTCTTATATTCATGCAGAAGGATATCCAGCAGGTGAAATGAAACACGGTCCTATTGCACTCATTGATGAACAAATGCCAGTAGTAGTATTGGTGTCAAAAGGTGTTACCTTTGATAAGATTATGAGTAATGTCGAGGAAGTAAAGGCAAGAGGAGGAAAAATCATAGCAGTTACCCCCAAAATCAGTAAAGAAATTAGCTCAAAGGCAGATATTATCATAAAAATACCAGAAAATAATGCCTATCTGATGCCAATTCTTTTCACCCTTCCTCTGCAACTGCTTGCCTATCATATTGCTGAGTTCAAGGGAACGGATGTTGACCAACCCAGAAATCTGGCAAAAAGCGTAACGGTAGAATAAATAGAACGTCAACAATAAGGAAGAAGAAATGAGAAAATTATTTGGCACCGATGGAATCAGAGGTGTTGCCAATGTCTACCCTATGACCACAGAAATTGCAATGCAGCTGGGAAGAGCTATAGCCCACATATTTAAGGATCAAGATAGAAGACACAGAATCCTCATTGGCAAGGATACCAGGCTTTCAGGATATATGTTAGAGACGGCTCTGGCATCAGGAATCTGTTCCATGGGTGTGGATGTCCTCCTGGTCGGCCCCGTTCCTACCCCAGGTATCGCTTTTTTAACCACCGATATGAGAGCGGACGCAGGCATCGTGATTTCAGCCTCCCATAACCCTTTTCAGGACAATGGAATAAAGATTTTTTGTCGAGACGGATTTAAGCTTCCTGATGAAAAGGAGAAAAGGATTGAGGAGTTGATATTTACAAAAGAGATAGACTCTCTTCGTCCCACCGCTACCGAAGTAGGAAAGGCATTCAGAATTGATGATGCTGCAGGAAGGTATATTGTTTTCCTTAAAAGCACTTTCCACAAAGATTTTACCCTGGATGGATATAAGATCATCCTGGATTGTGCTCATGGTGCAGCATATAAAATTGCACCCCTTGTATTTGAAGAGCTCGGAGCCGAGGTTTACCCCTTAGGTGTTGAGCCTGATGGAGCCAATATCAATCTGAACTGTGGAACACTTCACCTGGAAGCAGTAAGTCAGGCAGTGAAAGAAAAGGGTGCCAATATTGGCATTGCACTGGATGGTGATGCAGATCGAGTCATTTTTGTTGATGAAAATGGGATTGAAGTAAATGGTGATCAAATCATGGCTATTTGTGCTGTTGATATGTTAAAAGAAAATCGCCTGAATAAAAATACCGTGGTAGCCACTGTAATGAGCAACATAGGGCTAGAGATTGCTCTCAAAAGAGAAGGGATCAAAGTGGTTCGGTCAGCAGTCGGAGACAGATACATTTTAGAAGAAATGTTGCGCCACGGGTACAACTTTGGTGGTGAGCAGTCGGGTCACATCATATTTTTTGACTTAACTACAACTGGTGACGGTGTCCTCTCTGCTTTGCAGGTCCTGGCTGCTATGAAAAAAAGCAACAAGAAACTTTCTGAACTGAGTACCATTATGCAGAAGTTTCCCCAAACAATTGAGAATGTAGAAATAAAACAAAAAAAAGACCTTGATTCCATACCTGAGATTAAAAAGGCCATTGACACTGCTGAAAAGACACTATCTGATAAAGGAAGGGTCCTGGTACGTTACTCCGGTACGCAGTCACTGTGCCGTGTTATGGTTGAAGGGCAGGATGAGAAGGAAATAAAAGGTATTGCCCAAAACCTTGCCCGGTTGATCGGAAACAAGCTCAATTAACTATCACCTCAGACTTCCCCATCAAATAACTTCGGGGCATTCTGGGAAGGGCTTTTATATCCACTCAATGCTTTCTTTCCTCTTCCCACCTCTTTAATCTTATCTCCAATACCTTCTTTAAGTGCCATCAATTTAATCTCATTTTCCTGATCAATTGCAATCGTCTCGCTGATAATCTCATTTAACTGCTTACTAACCGTTAAAATTTGATCCTTCAACTGCGGAGAAAGATGTTCGAGTTTCTTGGGTAAATCTTCAAGGTAGGGATCCATCTCAGACTGCAACGATTTCAGTTGAGAGATGATCTCCCTCCTCACAGCACCGCTTTCCATTACGA
>CBDTTR010000099.1:0-7429 GCA_965363405.1 uncultured bacterium
AATTGCCAAAATCAAACACAGGATTTTCGAGACACCGCACTAGTGTCTCGTATTATAAATTCGCACACTTAAAATTACAGTCATTGCGAGCCCGAAGGGCGTGGCAATCCCATTTCTTAAGATTTCGAAACATATTTAGGAGGCTTTTTTTATGAGATTGCGGATCCTGTGCCGAGTCTCTTCAGTAGATTGCTGAGCTTGTCCCGAGCCATTTTCAAAAGATTGCTTCGTCGGTCTTTACCCTCCTCGCAATGACGAGCTTGCAGTTATTACATTGATAGCGAGGGATCCCGCTCCTCGCAATGACAGTCTTTTTTTGTATTTCACAGTGCGAGTCTGCGTCCCAATTGAAAGGATGCTTCACCTTCCTGAAGCAAGCCTTGAAGCTAAAAAGGGAGGGAGCCCTGCTTCCATAATCTTTTTCTGTGTGCGTTCAATATTATAGGGAATTCTTTTAAGAGTAAAACGAACATCATCTGTATTATAGATTCCGTATGCAGCCCGGGGATCGCCATCACGCGGCTGCCCTACACTCCCCACATTAATAATGTAACGGTGAGAATCACTCAGGGTAAAAGAGGTGTTAATGAGAATAGAGGTTCTAACTTCTTCATCCTCTACAAAAGTGATAGGCCTGTGTGAGTGGCCAATGAAACAGATTTGATGGTCATAGTAGTTAAAGCTTAATGAAGCCTTCTGAAGAGAGAATATATAATCCCATTCCTCAGGTTGGTTAGGAGTAGCATGGACCAGAGTAATGGTATTTTTGTTTTGGGTTAATGGAAGCGCTTTTAAAAATTCCTTGTGGCTTTGTGAGATTTCCCTTGCTGTCCATTCAATTGCAGTTTTAGCTACAGGATTAAAACAAGAGGTTTTTGTTAATCCCACTGTTGCCCAATCATGATTGCCCGCAACTGCAATTGTGGTGAGTTCTTGCAAGATTTCTATGCACGGATTGGGATCAGCACCATATCCTACAATATCTCCCAGGAAAAAAACCTGATCAACTTTTTCCTTGGAGAAGTTTTCTAATACTGCCTGGAAAGCCTCCAGGTTACTGTGTACATCTGAGAGAATTGCGTATTTCATGCATAATTTAAATGGGTTGGAAAGAAGCACTTTCATTTTACATACTGCTTACAGCGTGCTTTGTCAATACCTTGATTGTAATCCTTGGGCCACAAAACGCACCCCATTAGACTATTAACCAAGGCGCTATGTATGTTTACAATTTATGTTCAGAAGAGTTGTGTGGAAACTCCCTGCATTCTTTCTAACGGGGCAGGCGAAGAAACACAAAGCTGTAGTCAAGGAGCACGAAGGATGATTGAACCACGAATTTACCGTGATGGATAAAATGATAACAGGTTGCAAGAAAGTGTTTGAAGGAAAAAAGCATTGATTTTTTTTGTAGTTTCAGATATTGATAGTTCAAAGAACCAGGTGCCTTAATGTGCTGTATGACTGATGTATGCATTATTTGTACTTTATCTAGTATCCAGAAAGCATTATCCAGTATCGTTTTTGTTGATTTCAGCACCGCTTTATAATCACGCAATTATTAGTAAAGGCAAGAAATTCCCAGGTAAATTATATTGTGAGGTGTCACCTTGAAGAAGAAAGACGGTTTAGAGCGTTTGCGCAAGAAGATTGATCAAATTAATGCAGAGATTTTAGAACTGCTCAATGAGCGGGCTTCTGTAGTGTTGGAAGTTGGGAAGGTGAAGAAGAAGGCCAAAAGTGACTACCATGTGCTTGACAGAGAGCATAAAATTTACCAAAAACTTGCAAAACTTAATAAAGGGCCATTTCCCAGCAGTGCCATAAGGCCGGTATTTAGAGAAATTATTTCTGCTTCTCTTTCTCTTGAACATGAACTTCGAGTGGCTTACCTGGGTCCTGAAGCAACATTCTGCCATATCGCTGCCATCCAGCAATTTGGTCAATCAGCAACGTTTATTCAAAGCAGAAGCTTAAGAGATGTTTTTAATATGGTAGAACGAGGTGAGTCTGATTACGGAGTCGTTCCCATTGAAAATACCACAGAAGGAGTAGTTAATCCAACGTTGGATATGTTCATAGATTCTCTATTGAAAATCTCTGCTGAAATTCTTCTGGGAGTTTCACACCACCTTTTATCAAAAAAAGGAAAGCTGGAGGGTATTAAGGAGATATACTCACATTCCCAGGCGATTGCTCAGTGTAGCAATTGGCTGGAACAAAATGTTCCCAATATTCCAGTATTGGAAATTTTTAGCACGGCTAAAGCTGCTCAATCTGCAGCAAAAAATCCTAAAATTGCTGCTATTGCTGGAGAATTTGCCGCTAAATTTTATGGTCTTAAGCCTATTTTTAAAAAGATTGAGGATAACCCCAAAAACTTTACGCGCTTTTGGGTGATTGGAAAAAAATCAACTGGAAGTACCGGGGAGGACAAAACTTCTGTTATGTTATCGGTTAAGGATGGAGTGGGTGCTCTTCACAAGACTCTAAAGCCTTTTGCCAGGCATAAAATTAATCTTGCCAAGATTGAATCACGCCCCTTCAGACAAAGACCCTGGGAATACATCTTCTTTATTGATCTTGAAGGCCATGCCAATGATAAAAATGTTAGCAGGGCTCTTGATGAGGTGAAGGATACTGTCCAGTTCTTGAAAATTCTTGGTTCTTATCCAAAAAGTGAGTCAAAAACTTAAAATGAACCAGTCTAAGTTTGATGCTCTCGTAAAAAGTCAAAACTCGGGTCACTCCCGCGAAAGCGGGAGTCCATAACAACCTGAAATTACTGGATTCCTGCTTTCGCAGGAATGACAAATAAGGAGCAAAGTGGACTTTTTACGAATTCATCAAGTTTCCCTTCTTAAAATATTCATTGCTATTTCCCCTTGCGTTAAATGAAACGGTTAATTAAAGAAAACATTGAAAAAATAAGTACGTATCAACCTGGCAAGCCTATTGAGGAATTGAAAAGAGAGTACGGAATTAAAGAGGCAGTAAAACTTGCTTCCAATGAAAATCCTTTAGGTCCCTCACCGAAGGCAGTGGAGGCCATTATGGCTTCCATAAATGGTATAAACCGCTATCCTGATTCACATGGTTTTTATTTAAAAGAAAAGCTGTCCCAGAAATTAGGTGTGAAAAGTGATTCGATATTTTTAGGGAATGGTTCAGATGAAATTATTCAACTTATAGCTCAGGCCGTTCTCCTGCCTGGCGAAGAAGTCATTATGGGTGATCCCACTTTCTCATTTTATCAGATGGTGGTGGTAGCTGCTGAAGGCAAGGAGGTTAGGGTTCCCCTGAAGAATTTCTCTTACGATCTTTCCTCCATGGCTGACCGCATCACCCCGCAGACTAAATTGATATTTATTAATACTCCCCTTAACCCGACCGGTACGATTGTTAAAAAAAAGGATTTTGAGGAGTTTTTAGAGCAGGTGCCATCGGATGTCATACTGGTTTTGGATGAAGCTTATGGTGAATATGCTACTGATAAATCTTTTCCTGACTTTCTTAGCTATTTAGGAAGCAGCAAGAAAATATTTATTCTTCGTACCTTCTCAAAAATATACGGACTGGCAGGTCTAAGAATAGGCTATGGTATAGCACAACCTTACCTTGTCAGTTGCCTCAACAAGATTAAAGGACCATTTAACACCAACTCATTAGCACAGGAAGCAGCACTTGCTGCTTTGGATGATGAAGAACATCTGAAAAAAACTCTTGCCAATAATCGGAATGGTTTAACCTATCTGTATAGTGAACTTGATAAGTTGGGAATTGAATATGTACTTACCCAGGCCAATTTCTTTCTCATTAAGATTGGTGAAAATGCTCTGGGTGTTTATGAAGCCCTTCTTAAAGAAGGGGTAATTGTTAGGACTATGACAGGATATGGTTTGCCATACTATTTGAGAATCTCTGTAGGATTACCGGCAGAAAACGAGAAATTCATAAAAGCCTTGAAGGAGGTTGTGTCTCGCAAGCAGGAATAAAGTAGTTGAAGAATTTAGAGATTTAGAAATTGAGGGATTAATCTTTTGGGTGCTGGATGTATGTATTCAGTATATATTTTGTCCAGCATCAAGTATCTAGGATTACTTTGATTAGCATGGTTATAGAAAAGGGTGGATAAATGAGTGTTCTTTTTGAGCGAATGGCTATAGTCGGAGTAGGGTTGATTGGTGGTTCTCTCGCCAAGGCTGTTAAGGAGAAGAATCTTGCGGGTGAGATTTTGGGTATTGGAAGGAGTGAGGAACGTTTAGCACGTGCTAAAGATCAAGGCATTATTGATGGGTATTCTGTTCAGGTAGATGATACCGTAAGTAAAGCGGATTTAATTGTTGTTGCCACTCCGGTAGGGATTATAATCGATTGGATCAAAAAGATGATTCCTTTTTTAAAAAAGGAAACCATTGTTACGGACGTAGGCAGTGTGAAAAAACAGATCGTTGACAGGGTAGAGGAATTCATCTCTGATTCTTTCTATTTTGTTGGAAGTCATCCTATAGCTGGCACAGAGAATTCTGGCTTTGAAGCATCATTTCCTACTCTCTTTGAAGGCAGAAAATGTATTATTACTCCTGTTGCAACCACTAACCCAAAAGCCTTAGAAAGAGTTAAGGAACTCTGGACTCGAGTTGGTTCAACAGTGGTATGTATGGACGCTGAGAAGCATGATGAAGTTCTTGCTGCCGTGAGTCATCTCCCTCATATCATTGCCTACAGTATGGTTAACTCTTTACTTAAAATAGAGGGTTTTGAAGAGAGCATTTTCTCTTTTTCTGCCGGTGGTTTTAAAGATTTTACTCGCATTGCAGCCAGTCATTCAGAAATGTGGAGGGATATTGCTTTGATGAACAAAGATAAGTTGATCCCGGTGATTAAACTCTTTCAAGACTATCTGAATGAGTTGAAAGATGCCATAGAGAAAGAAGATGCTGAAAAACTATTCTCTGAATTCCAAAAGTCGAGGAATTTCAGAAGATTGATGAAGTAAAAGCGGTTTACCCTTGACAATAAGCTTTGCTATTAATAGTATTCGATTTCCAGATTATTATTGTAACGTCTTGGTAAGGATTGACTGATGATAGAAGTTGAAAACTTGACTAAATTTTATGGAGAGATTCGAGGGATAGAAGATGTTTCCTTTTCGATAGGGAAGGGTGAGATTACTGGATTTTTGGGACCTAATGGATCGGGGAAAACAACTACGATGCGCATTCTGACCTGCTTTTTCCCTCCTACTAGTGGTAGAGCCAAAGTGGCAGGCTATGACGTTATCAAGAACCCAATGGAAGTGCGTAGAAGAATAGGGTATATGCCAGAGACAGTCCCCCTCTATCCTGATATGAAAGTGACAACGTATCTCACCTTTGTAGCTGAAGCAAAGAGGATGGGAAAGGGAGAGAGAAAAAAGAAAATTGGTGAGATTATGGAGCAATGTGGAATCCTGAAAGTTTCTCAGCGTTTGGTTGGAAATTTGTCCAAAGGGTATCGGCAGCGGGTAGGTTTGGCTCAGGCGCTTATAAATGACCCCGAGGTACTCATTCTTGATGAGCCGACAATTGGACTTGACCCCAAGCAGGTTGTTGAAATAAGACAGTTTATAAAAAATCTTGCTGGAGAACGAACGATTATATTGAGTACACATGTCCTTTCCGAAGCAAGCATGACCTGCGACAGGGTAATCATCATCCATGAAGGAAAGATTGCAGCAGTTGATACACCTGAAAATCTTACGGATAAATTGCAGAAGACATCTAAAACATTGGTTCAAATCGAAGGGATTCAGCAGGAGATAAAGGACAAGTTAAAGACAATTCAGGGTGTTATTAATGTATTAGAAAAAGGGGAGGCTTCTCCTGGTGTGTTTTCCTATGAGGTGGAATCTGATAAAGAGAAGGAGATAAGCAGTGAGCTTTCTTACATGGTATACAGCAATAAGTGGAAGCTTGTGGAAATGAGAGCGATGAAGTTGAGTTTGGAAAATATATTTATCGAGCTAACTAAAGAAGAGGGGACGTAGAAGATGAACTTCTATCCTATTTTTAAAAAGGAGTTGCGATCTTATTTCACTTCTCTCATTGCATATGTAGTTTTAACAGTCTTCTTGGTTTTAGCAGGATATTATTTTTATACAGATCTAGCTCTTTTCGTATTGTGGGGAGGTGCCAGTGTTCAGGAAGGATTATGGCAGTATCTGTTTCATGATATAAGGCTCATTTTGCTTTTTACTATTCCTCTTTTGACCATGAGGCTCTTTTCAGAAGAAAAGAAACTGGGAACTATTGAACTCCTGTTTACATACCCTTTTAGAGATATTGAGATACTGCTGGGGAAATATTTGGCATGCCTGACGGTATTCTCTATCATGCTGGGTTTCACTGTTCTTTATCCTATCCTTTTGGCCATTGTATATCAGGTAGAGCTGGGACCTCTTGTTGCCAGTTACCTGGGCATGTTTCTTCTTGGGTCTGCTTTTATCTCCTGTGGAATAATGGTCAGTTCCCTTACTGAGAATCAGATTGTAGCAGCTCTGATTACCACGGGAATTATTCTTACCTTTTGGTTTATCGATTGGAATGAGGCAGCGGTAAGCCCATCTGTGGCGGTTGTCCTTCACCATCTATCTTTTTTTGAGCATTTCTATAATTTCGTTAGAGGCGTTATCGATACGAAAGATATTATCTATTTCATACTTTTTACCTTTTTCTTTTTGTTTCTAACACTCAGGTCGTTGGAATCCAGGCGATGGAGAGGATTGCGGTGAGAATATTTCTTAATGTTTTTGGATTACTATCAGTGGTGGTTGTTTTGGCAAGTCTGGTTATCTATCTTACAGTGGATAGCCTGCTTACCTATGCTGCCATTGGTTTGCTTGTTGGGATGGTATGCCTTCTTATCTATGTTGCGGTAAGCTTTGAACGTCTGAGTGCCTATTTTGCTCGGCAGTCGACCAAATATGGGTTAAACATGCTGATAACGGTGACTGTTTTGCTTGTGATTATTGGGTTGGTTGAGGTTATTTCTGCCAGACACAATAAACGGTTTGATCTTACTGCGGAGGGAATGCTTACCCTTTCTCCATTAACCAAAAAGGTGTTGAAGGCATTGAATGAAGAGGTTAGCATCATCGTTTTTTATCAGAGGGACCAGAATTTTGAATTTAGAGATCTTCTTAAACAGTACAGAGATGAAACAGACAAAATCAGTTATCAGTTTTTCAATTTAGACCAGAACCCTGGTAGAGCCAAAGAATATAGCGTTAGCAGCTATGGGGCTATAGCCGTAGAATCTCGGAACAAGAGGAGAACTTACAACTATTGTACAGAGGACAATATCACCAACGGTATCATCACTGTAACACGGGAAAAAGAAGAGGTTGTTTATTTTCTTAAAGGGCATGGAGAAAGTGATTGCACCAATA
>CBDTTR010000100.1:0-7336 GCA_965363405.1 uncultured bacterium
AGGATTTTTATCGGTTAGGGAAACAACCCCGGATGCGTGACGCCAGCAGTGTATCCAAAGAAACATTCATGATACTCTGAAACTTGCTTATAATCTCAGGTCTTTCTCTCTTAATTTTAGGCATCACTTTCTCCAGGGCCTTATTCATATTCCCGGACATCTTAAAGGGATTGAGGTTATAAGGAAGCGGTTCTTTAATGAGACCATAGAGATAGTTTGCATCATCTTCTGTGAACACATTAGACAGAGCAAATCCACGAAGATAGTGCCGGTAATCATGCGAACCTGGGAATGACTTCTTCCACCAGTTGATATAACTCAAAACCCCTTTGCGATTGATTTCACCATTCTTTAAGGCAACGATTACAGCACTTGCTGCTTTATGACCGGACATCAGTGACCCTGTTGTCTCCGCCTCCTGGGTCCAGGCAGAATCACCGACGAAAAGCACATTATCCTTAAATGGTTCTTCAAGTGGTGACCAGATATTTTCAACGCAGGCAGTCTTCCGATGAATCTGGGGGTTTACAAACCAGTGTGAAAAAGGACTATCATAGATAAAGTAATTCATTCTCTCCAGATAATTAATTCTTGTATCAAGAATCCCTCCAATATCCAGCACATAATCTCCCCCCTCATAAACACTGGGTAACATAAAGTGGGAATAAGAAATATTACATTTGGGATCAACTCCTTTTACAAAAGCAAGAATCTCTGGATGTGGGAAATTAACTCCCGTTAAATAAAAATTGATACACACCAGCGTTCCATAAAATCTCCTTTTCTCATTCAAACCAAGGACCCTTGCTATCCTTGAATTTACGCCATCCGCAGCAATAACAAAGGGTGCCCTGAATGATTTACCCTCTTGAGAGAGGACCTCCAGGCAGTCTTTATGTTTTTCCAGGCTTATTACATTGGTGGCAGGAAAAACCCTTAGTCCGCAGGAAGTGGCATCCTCCAGAAGTCCATCTAAAAGCTTTCCCTTATCAAAGACAATAGACAGTCGTCCCGCATCACCCTTCTTAATATTCTCTTCATAAGTACCCACCCTTATATAGGATTTTCCATCAGGTGAATAATTATGCCACCCGTAGAAATTTTTATAGGGACCCTCATATTTCACAGAAAAGCCATTTAAGGGAAAGATTATCCGCCTGGTTTTCTGATTAAAATACATTCTCTCACCACAAAAGTAATCACTCTCCAATACGAGCATGGTAGCACAGGCTCTTCTGATGGTGGTAACATCTCTCTTTCTTTCTAAAAGGGCTACCTTTAAACCGGTCTCGCTTGCTGTTTTGGCAGCCATAGCTCCGGCCGGGCCAGCCCCAACAACTATAAGATCGAAATCTTTTTTCATAAAAAATTCCTATGATGTATATTTATTAACCTTAAAACCGGTAGCCGCTGGGTTCAAAACAAACTGTCATTTCCGCGAAACCTGTCCTCGACTCTGATCTGTGAACAGGAATCCAGACGTCGTTTGCTATAAATGTTAAGAGATTGAATAAGGCGGGTTATTTCTTTTCTTGTGGTTTGAATTCCAGTGCTTCTTCCAACGAAGCCTTTTCCATGAGAGCCTCAAATTTCTTTGCGATATCAGGTCGTTCTTTTCTCATTTGATCCATATGACTTAAGACCCCCTTTTTGACAACGTCTGGGGCTGTATTTTCACTGATATAGCAGTTATCATAAATCTCATCATCCGTCAATCCAAAAATGTAGTCCAACTCCTCATCATTCAATATGTGCAGGCCAAAACCTCGAGATGCCTTTTCCATCTCTCCCGGCCAGCAGTATTCGAAAGTTTTTCTCCAGAAATCCGTATAATCCTTAAATCCCTCTCCAGTCTCCAGGTGCTTAAGAATAGTCCTGGCAGCATGGTACCCATACATGACAGCACTCTGACAGTAGGTCTCAATGAAGGCTGCCGCATCTCCCACCACCACGACATTGCCTTCAGCAGGTTCCATAATGGGTGAATAAAAGTTGAGAGCAGCAGATGAGGTGTGAACAACCTTCGCCTTTCTGAACCAATGAGAAAACCTCCCTGATTTTATAAAATAGTCCAAACCCTGCTTGGCAGAAAATCCTTTGGGAGTACCACACATCATATCAATAATGGGCTCATCACCTGGCTTGGCAGTGGGTAGATGTTTAGCAAGCATATAGAGCTGGCTCTTCCCATCTCTGGTATGTCCCTTCCCCACAAAAGTAATCCAGGAGTTAGGATAGGGCGTTTCAACCCCCTCCAGGAAATAGGAAGCAACGCGAAATGAAGTGATGTATTTCCTTTTATTGTACAGCTCCAAGCCCTTGACAATCTGGGAATTGACTCCATCAGCAGCAATGGCTATTTTACTCTTTATCTCTTTTAACGACCTGGATCGACATCCTCTCAGTATTACCTTAACACCACCTTTTACATTCTCCGCTTTTAAACCGGCGGTCTCCGTTAAGACATCAACCCCTGCTTCTTCTGCATCCTCCAGAAGGTTTTTGAGCAATACCTCTTTACTGTATGGGTGGGCGACTCCTTTTTCATTTGCCATGGTGAATTTCTTCTCACCGGGGGAAAGTCTGATGCTTTTCTCCAGTTTCACCCACTGACCGGTATATCGTACAGTGATATCTGTCTTTTCAAAATGGATGTTATTATTTTGAATGGTTACTGTATCACCATGGGTATTCGGCTCGCTAATCAGGGCAGTGCAACAACTGCGGTTGACTTTGGGAATCTCCTTTTTTACATCAACCAGCAACACATCCTGGCCTTCTTTGGCAAGAGTAGCTGCAGACATCAAACCTGCTGGTCCGGCACCTATTACAACGATATCATATTTATCTTTCATTTCGACTCAACCATCTTGAAAATTGTGTGAATTATTAAATATGACGACTTCGTGAAAAGTCGGATTTCCCCTCCCTATCACCCTCACCCCAACCCTCTCCCATCAAGGGAGAGGAAGATGTTTTTGGCTTTTTACAAACTTATCAACTATACTCCGGAAACCTTATATGGATTACTGGCAATATTTAAAGCAAGGACTTCCGGGAAACGGCACTCCGGGTAAATCGCATCTACTCCGCAAAGTGCCTGGCACGTCCCGCACTCAATGCAGGACAGCCGGTCAATATAAGATTTATCATCAACAAATCGAATAGCCAGTCTCGGGCATAAATTGATACATGCACCACAACCAACACATATATCACGATCAACTATCATGGTTCATATCTCCTCTTACTCCCGGCAACTGGGACAGATATCAAAATGATCATCTTTAAGGTCAACCTTCTTGCGCAGGTACTCGAGCTGAAACTCAGGAGCGATAATCTCCCCGCATTTTTTACACCGCTTCATAGTTAACCCAACTTTCCAGTTGTCTATAATACGCGCAGGCCCCTCAACAATTTCTCCTTCAGGAATCCGGGCCTTTTCTCCTTCTTCTACCTCCTGCATAGTAATGGCACCTGTAGGACAGATGTAAAAACAGGTGCTGCAGGCAATACAATCAGGAGAGGACTTGAAAAAGGGGGCTGCTACCTTCTTGGAATATCCCCTTCCAGCAAAATCGATTGCATTTACTCCCACTACCTCTCTGCAAGCTCTTACACATCTTCCACAGAGGATGCAAAGATCATCTTTCCTGGGCTTAAGTCGCTCAGATCTGGTTACTCCCAGCTCTCTTGCAAGGTCCTGTAAAATTGGAGCTTCAGGTGCTTCTGACAATAACAGCTCCAGCACCAGACGGCGCACTTTTCGAACCCGCTCAGTATTAGTCTTTACCTTTAATCCCTCTTCTACCTTGTATGTACAGGAACTGGTAAGATCAGCCGTTCCGTTTCGACTAACCTCTACTACACACAGCCTGCAACCTCCATAAGGTATCAGGGACTCGTGATGGCAAAGGGTTGGGATGTAAATATTAAGTTTCTCTGCCGCCTCTAAAATGGTGGTTCCTTCAACTACCTCAATGGTTTGATTATCAATAGTAAGACTTATCATAATGCCCCTGGGTTACAATAGCATCAAATTTACAGACCTCAAAACAGGCCCCACACTTTATACACTTATCAATAAGAATCTGATGGGGCTTTTTCTTCTTGCCGGTAATTGCCTCCTGCGGACATACCCGAAGACATGCTCCACAACCGGTGCAGTTTTCTGAATCAATGGAATAAGTAATAAGAGGCTTACATACACCTGCAGGGCACTTTTTTTCCTTAATATGAGCTTCGTACTCATCCCGAAAATATCGTATTGTAGCCAGTACAGGGTTAGGAGCTGTTTTACCAAGACCGCACAGGGAACCGTCTTTCACCGCTTCTGCCATTTGCTGAAGATATTCGATGTCCCCCTCCTCACCTCTGCCAGAAGTGATATCTTCCAATATCTCTCTCATCCTGCGAATACCCACTCGGCAGGGAACACATTTCCCGCACGATTCTTCTTCCAGGAATGAGAGAAAATACTTTGCCACATCAACCATGCAGGTTCGATCATCCATCACAATCATACCACCAGAACCCATAATGGAACCTGCTTTTTTTAACTGATCAAAGTCTACCGGGAGATCAAGTAAATCCCTGGGAATACATCCTCCTGAAGGTCCACCAGTCTGAACCGCCTTAAATTTCCTCCCGTTGGGAACTCCTCCTCCTATCCCATATATAATATCTTTTAAGGTAATTCCCATAGGAACTTCCACCAGTCCTATGTTGCAGACCTTGCCCACCAGTGAAAATACTTTAGTGCCCTTACTCTTGCCAGTTCCTATACCATTAAACCACTTCGCCCCTCTTGCCATAATGGCAGGCACATTCGACCAGGTTTCTACATTATTGATCACCGTTGGTTTTCCCCGAAACCCACTTATAGCAGGAAAAGGAGGACGCGGTTTTGGCTCACCCCAATTTCCCTCTATAGACTGGATGAGAGCTGTTTCCTCACCACATACAAAGGCCCCGGCTCCCCGGCAAATCTCTATCTCAAAATCAAAGCCAGAGTCTAAAATATTTTTCCCCAAAAGACCCTCTTCCCGTGCCTGACTGAGAGCAATCTCAAGCCTCTCAATGGCGAGGGGATATTCTTCTCTCACATAAATGCAGCCCTGACTGGCACCAATAGCAAACCCTCCAAGCAGCATCCCTTCAATAATACTATGGGGATCCCCCTCCAAAAGGCTACGATCCATATAAGCTCCGGGATCACCTTCATCAGCATTGCAGATGAGATATTTTTCTTCCCCATCGGCATTTCGACAGATCTCCCACTTCAAACCGGTTAAAAACCCTGCTCCCCCTCTTCCTCTTAATTTACTGCTTTTTATCTGTGAAATTACCTTTTCAGGTTTTCCTCCCTTAAGGACCTGAGCCAGAGAAAAGTATCCTCCCTTGGCAACATATTCAGCAATATTTTCCGGATCAATAAATCCACAGTTGCGCAGTGCAATCCTCATCTGTTTTTTATAAAAGGGGAGCTTTTTGTATGGTGAAACAGAGGCAAGGTAAGCTGGTATCTTACCCTTATTGTATCGCCTGCTTGTATCATCCAGGAGGAACTCCTCTTGATCAATCCTTGCCATGATACCTTTTTTAAACTTCCCTTTGACAAGACCATCGAGCAATTCACCCACTCTCTCAGGTGTCACTCTGTCATAGGTTATCCTGGGGTAGCCTGGTTTAAGAATATCCACCAGGGGCTCATGCTGGCACAGACCGATACAGCCTGTTTTTACTACCAAAGCATCTATTTTCCTCTTCTTTACCTCTTTATTTAAAGCCTGCCAGACCTTACCCGCTCCAGCAGCCTGACCGCAGGTAGCCATCCCCACCATAATCTTAGTTCTGGAAGGGAAAAGGGAATTCATTCCTTCTTCTTTCAGTCTCTCTAAATTTTTCAAGCTATTCATTTCCTCACGTCTTTTCATGCATACTTCTTTAAAATCTTCGACATCTTTTCCTGCGTCAGTGACCCGTAGGTATCCTCATTTATAAGAACGACAGGAGCTAAACTGCAACACCCCAGACAACGTACTTTCTCCACAGTAAAATTTAAATCTTTAGTAGTCATCACCTCATCAGATAAATCAAGATCTCTCTTCGCTTTCTCAAGCAGATTGTTAGCATTTTTAACGTGGCAGGCCGTACCCAGGCATACCTTGACCAGATTCTTTCCTCTTCGCTTCAGACTGAAAGATCGATAAAAGGTAGCAAGAGAAAATATCCTGCTTAAAGGAACCTCCAGTTTTTTACTCAGCAGTGCTAAAACCTGCTCTGGTAAATAGTTGTAGCGGGACTGCACCTCCTGCAAGATTATAATAAGCGAACTCCCTCCTGCCTTTTTCGCAATCTCATCAACAAATTTTTCATCACTAACGGAACTCATTTATTTATCCTTGCCTTTAGCGCATGCTGTTAATTTCTCATATTCTTCTACTATTACTTCCTGAATAAGTGCTATCATCTCGGGAGGAAAAGGTATATATCGCCGTTGTATCTTAAAGTAATCAGCAAGGGGTTGAAGTTTCGAAACTCGCTTTGTAACCTTCAGCTTGCCTGATTCTATCTCAAAAAGAGGGTAAAAACCCGTATTTACAGCAAGAACACCGAGGTTAGCAGTCAAATCCGGATTAAACAGCCATGTAGTAGGACAGGGGGTAAGAACATTAATGAATGCCGTTCCAGAAATCTGCAACCCCTTCTTAATCTTCTCCATGAGGTCAAGAGGATAGCTGGGACAGGACGTAGCAGCATAAGCAACGGAATTTTCCCTTATCAGAGAAGGCATGTTCTTATTATGGATAAACTCTCTTACTTCATCTTTCCCTAAAGGGTGACTTTCCCCATGAGCATCCATGGATGGAAGGAATCTCGAAATAAGCTCATCCATATACATTTCACTGTCATAACAAATATAGACAATTTCCTTTTGCTCCTTAAGAATTCCGGTTAAAGCTAAAGGATCCTTTGAAAAAATCCGCCGGTCAATACCTATTACTGCTTTCCTGGTTCGCTTCCCAAAACCTTCTGCTTCACTGTCTCTCTCATTTCCGGCAAAAATCCGATCAATCAAGGAGTCAGTCAAATCATCAGATGACAGCTCATCCCAGGTAAGCCCCACGCCTGCCTGAGCATATCTGGAAAGGGAGGAAGAACCTTGTGGATAACCAAAGAATGCATCTTTCCCTATCATTTTGCTGATCATTCTGACAGCCAGGGCTTTTCCACACCCCTTACAGGATCTTCGTCCTGAAACAAAGTATTCATCTCGAGGTAAAAGCTTTGGAATAAAAACAGGATACCTGCTTATCATAGGTAAACATACTCC
>CBDTTR010000101.1:0-7308 GCA_965363405.1 uncultured bacterium
CACTCCATTACTCCATCATTCCATGCGTGAGAAAAAAAACAATCTTCAAAAACACTCCTTTGTATACAATAAGTTGTAGAATTTCTGAGACGTTCAGTGTTCGCGGTATTCCCCGAAGACGTCTCTCAGCACATCGGCTATCTCACCCAGTGTTGCATAGGCTTTGACTGCTTTAAGGACAGGGGTAATTAAATTATCAGTTCCTTCTGCTGCTTTTTTGAGATTCTGAAGCGACTTTTCTACAAGGCTGCTGTCCCTTTCATGCTTAATTTTGTCAATCTTTTGCTTCTGCAGCTTCTCTACTTCTGGATTTACTTTTAGTAAATTAGAAGGAGGGGATTCTTCAGTGGTGAATTGGTTTACTCCCACAATGGTCCTTTCCTTATTCTCTACTTCCTTTTGGTAAGCGTAAGAGCTGTTAGCAATCTCTTTTTGAACATAGCCCTCTTCAATAGCTTTAATCATTCCACCTATAGCATCGATCTTTTCGATATACTTTACTGCATTCCTTTCAATTTCACTTGTAAGTGACTCTATGAGATAAGAGCCTCCCAAAGGATCAATCGAGTTAGTGACTTCGGTTTCATAAGCGGCAACCTGCTGAGTTCTAAGTGCGATGCGTACGGCATCTTCTGTTGGCAGGGAAAGTGCTTCGTCAAAGGAGTTCGTGTGGAGAGATTGAGTGCCTCCCAGGACTGCAGCAAGGGCTTGATAAGCGACCCGAACTACATTGTTCTGGGGCTGCTGGGCTGTCAGGGTGCACCCCGCAGTTTGAGTATGAAAACGCAGCATGCAGGAGCCAGGTTTTTTAGCTTTGAAACGTTCTTTCATGATTGTAGCCCAGAGTCTTCTGGCTGCTCGAAACTTTGCAATCTCTTCTAAAAAATTATTGTGACAATTAAAGAAGAAAGAGAGGCGTGTGGCAAAAGCATCTACATCCAAACCTACCTTGATAGCAGCATCGACATAGGCAATTCCATCAGCCAGGGTAAAGGCTACCTCCTGGGCAGCTGAAGACCCGGCTTCTCTTATATGGTATCCGCTGATGCTAATCGTATTCCATCTGGGAAGGTGATCTTTACAGAAAGCAAAAATGTCAGTGACAATTCTCATCGATTGCTGAGGTGGGTAGATATAAGTCCCCCTTGCAATATATTCTTTAAGTACATCGTTTTGAATGGTTCCTCTTAATTCATTTACTGCTGCTCCTTGTTTTTCTGCAACTGCCATGTACATGGCAAGTAAGGTAGCAGCAGTAGAGTTGATGGTCATTGAGGTGCTTACTTTGTTTAGAGGGATTCCTTCAAAAAGGATTTCCATATCAGCAAGAGAATCGATAGCCACCCCACATTTTCCTACCTCACCCATACTTAAAAGATGATCGGAGTCATATCCTATTTGGGTGGGGAGATCAAAAGCAACACTTAAACCCGTTTGACCATTGTTGAGAAGATATTTATATCTTTTGTTGGTATCCTCAGCAGTGCCGAATCCTGCATACTGTCTCATGGTCCATAATCTTCCTCGGTACATGGTAGGTTGAACGCCTCGAGTGAAGGGATGTTCTCCCGGAAATCCGAGCTCTTTTGTATAGTCGAATTCTTCCAAATCCAGGGGAGTAAATAATCGTTTAAATTCAATTTGTGAGGTTGTATCAAAGTGTTCTTTCCTCTCCGGATGTTTTTCAATTACTTTCTTTACTGTAGTGTTTTCCCACCGCTCAACCTCTTTCCTAATACCTGACATGCTGCCTCCTTTTTATGCTAAAAGTATTGTTAAAACGGAACCACAGAGGTCACAGAGCATTGTTTTTCTCTGTTCACCCACATTAGACAGTAAATATCTAACGGGGTAAATCTGTGGTTATTTACCAGTAAATGTTAAATTTATCTCTTATCTTTTTTAAAATGGCAATGTTGTCTGAATGCCCTGTCATATGGGCGGTAACAAGCCCTTTGATCGGTTTGCCCAACAAATAGAAATCACCGATTAAATCAAGTATTTTATGGCGGGCAAATTCATCAGGAAACCTTAATTTAGTGTTTACAATCTTTTCGTCATCAATAAGGATGAAGTTGTCTAATCTCCCTCCGCTTGCCAGTCCTTTTTTCTCCAGTTCACCTATGTCTTTAAGGAAGCCAAATGTGCGAGCAGGAGCGATTTGGGATTTAAAAGATTTACTATCTTTTAATGTGAACGTGTACTCTTGCTTTCCTACCGGTTCGGGGTAGTTAAGCATGTATTTAACAGTAAACGTGTTGTGAGGTTCAATAGAAATGTATTTACCGTTTTGAGAGATTTCTCCAATGGAATATTTTTCATCAATGATAACTTCATCTAACTTGGTTTCCTGTTCCTCAATTCCAGCTTCTTCAATAAGCTGGCAGAAATCGAGTGCTGAGCCATCCATAATTGGAATTTCATCGTTGATCTTAATGAGAAGATTACTGATTTGATAGGCATGAATCACTGCCATAAAATGTTCAATGGTTCTAGCTAAAGCTTTTCCTTTCTTTAGAGAAGTGGCATATCCAGTAGATTCTACATAGTCAATATGAGCAGGAACGCTTTCACTGGTAGTTATATTCCCAAAAACTATTCCACTGTCGGGAGGTAGCGGGGATAGGATTATACCAGCTTTCATTCCGGAATGGAGACCTTGACCACTTAAAACCACACTGCGCTTCAGTGTTTTTTGGCGAAGTTGCTTTCCCTTTTTTTCAGGAATCAATAGGATGTCAAGCTTTTCTACATACGTTTTTAATGTGTGTTTGCGGATCCCCAGCTTGCGAGCTGTCGTTGAGATGTCATTGCCGTTTTTTTTGAGATGGAACAAGAGGAAGTCTCTTTTCCAGGCGCTTTCAGCATTTTTAAGGGAAGTGTGTTTGTCGTAGCTTCTACTCCTTTTGGTGGGTGATTCTCCTCTAATTAAAGGAGGTAAATTATCGATGGATATTTTAGTAGTAGGTATAGAGATAACTAGTTTCTCGGCAACATTCTTTAATTCTTTGACATTCCCGGGCCAGTTATAATTTACCAGTGCTTCCAGGGCTTCGTCTTCCAGTTCCTTAACTTTGCGATTGTGCTCTTGAGAAAAGGTTTCCAGAAAGAAGGTTAATAAGGCGGGGATATCACCTTTTCTCTCTCTAAGAGGAGGAAGAGAAATACTGCTTTCGCCCAGGAGTTGATACAATTCTTCATTAAATCCTCCTTCTTTAACTGAAGAAAGAGAATTACTGGTAGAAGATGCCAGAATTCTCATCCCATTTAATTTCCCATTTTTACCACTTTCTTTTTTTCCTTCTTTTTTGAGAACTTCAACGAATTCTTTTTGAATTTTAAGTGGCATTTTTTCAATAGAATCTAAAAAAAGTGTTTCCTTACCAACCTTTTCCAATGCACCAGTTTTACGCGACCCTTTTTTTGTAGATGATGGCAGGGTTGTTCCAAACAACTCCTGACTCATCTCCTCAGGGGAATAGAGAGTGCAGTTAAATTTAATCATTGGGTTTTTTCTTTTTGGGCTATGACTGTGAATGAGGCGTGCAATAAGTTCTTTTCCTGTTCCACTTTCTCCTGTTATGATCACATTTTTATTGCTTTTGGAAAGCTTATTGATTTTTTGTATAATTCTAATTGCGCTTGTACTTTCTCCAATAAGTTCTTCCTCTTTTGGAGGGAGAGGTGTTTCTTCTTCTGTGGCTCTTTTTCGTTCCAGGGAACTGTTTGCTATTGAGAGGATATTGTCAAGAGATAGTGGTTTTTCCAAAAAATCTAAAGCCCCAATTTTTATTGCCTGAATGGCGGTGTTTATGGTTCCATGTCCTGTCATCAGAACTACGTCTAAATTGGTGTCGTATTCTTTAATGGCTTTTAAAGTTTCCATTCCATCCATGCCGGGAAGCCATATATCCAGAAAAATCAAATCCAGGTTTTCTGCCCTCACCTTATCCATTGCTTCTTGCCCATCTTTGGCTGTTAATACCTCGTAGTCTTCATCTTCAAGACTTCCTTGCATTGTCTTGAGGATATTTTCTTCGTCATCTACAATTAATATCTTGGCTTTTTTCATTTACCTTTCCTCATACCTTAACCGGTAGTTCGATAATGAATTTTGTTCCCTTGGGGTAATTTTCTCTAACCCTGATATATCCATTGTGGTCTGAAATTATGGTGCTAACGATAGACAGTCCGAGACCAGTTCCAGATTTTTTCGTGGAAAAATAAGGTTCAAAAAGTTTTGATTTTTCCTCTTGAGGAATACCGCAACCCGTGTCAGCTATTTCAATTCTGGCTATTTGTAATATCTTATCATATGAGGTTTCAATATTAATATTGCCTTTCCCTTCGATAGCGTCAACAGCGTTATCAAGAAGATTAACGATTGCTCGTTTCATCTGATCTTTGTCGAGATCAAATATGGGGATTTTATCCTTTTCTGTCATCTTAAAGGATATATTCTTTTGCGATTCTTTGAAGAGGGAAACGGATTCACGAATGACCCTGTTTAGATTATTGGGAAGAGGGTTGGTGGCTGGCATCCGAGCAAAATTAGAAAATTCATTAACGAGATTTTTGATTTCCTCTGTTTGATTAATTATGACTTTGGTGCATTCATCAAAAATCTTACCATCATTAACAAAACGATCCATATACCTCTTTCTCAATCTCTGAGCAGAGAGCTGAATGGGAGTCAAGGGATTTTTAATTTCATGAGCGATTCTGCGTGCTACCTCTCTCCAGGCCGCGGCCCTCTGGGCTTTTTGGAGGTGAGTTAAATCTTCAAAAACAAGTAGCAGCCCCAGATATTTCCCCTGTTCATCTTTTAGAACCGACCCACTTACTAATAATTCAATAACACTATCAGAAAAAGACAGTTTGATCTGTTGTTCGAAAGCTCCCCTTCCTGAGGTGATTATTTCCTTAATCAACTTCCTTATGGCTTCCATCTGTTCTACAGAAAAAACCTCGTCATAAGTTTTATATAAGGACTCTCCCATCTTGATTCTAAGAAGATTTTCAGCAGATTTATTGATAATTGTGAGCCGTCCCTTGTCATCAATAGAAATGACACCCGCAGCTACATTTTTCAGGATAATCTCTATATATCGCCGACGATGTTCCAGTTCCAGATTGGTTTCTTTTAAGTCATTGGTGGTTCTTTCAATCTGGATCTTGCTGGCTTTTAGGTCATTGGTCATTTTATTAAAGGAATTGACCAGGCTTCCCATCTCATCATCAGCAACAGACTCTATGGTGAAGTCCAAATCTCCCTGTGCAACCCTGTCAATTCCTACCGCTAATTTTTGAATGGGATCGGTGAGACCCTTAGAAAGATAAAAGCCGAACCAGGTAGCTGAGAAAATGATGAGGAGTGTTACAATGGCAAGAATCATTAAATTAGCAGTTTTAATAGGGTTTTTTAGCATTTCTTGTTGTTTGTATTCTTCAAATGCTGATGATATCGTCATCATTTTGGAGACCAGGCTTTGAGGCACATAATAGTTGACTACAAGAGTTCCCACAACATCATTGTTTTTCCAGGTTGAATAGATTGGAACCACGCCCCTGATGAGATCACCACTTCCTGCGGGTTGAATTTTGGTGAGTTCCTTCCCATCCAATCCTTTCTGTACCAACTCTGATTCAGATCCAATGAACTCTTTTAGCGGTACTTGCGGATTCATTGCCTTTACAAGTTCTTCCAGTGTTGAGGAAAAAACCTCTACAACACCCAGGTTATATTCTTCCTGTTTCTGTTTGATGAATTTCTCCAATTCTTCTAAATTTGTTTCGTTTAAAAGCTTATTCTGAGTAATAGCACGACTGATTTGTTTAGCATAGTATGTGGCATTATCAGAGGAATTTTTGTAATATACTTGAGCTACCTCCAGGGATTTTTCAAGAGAATATTCTACTTGTGAACTGAACCAGCTTTCAATAGAAGCAGTGACAAATTCTGCTGCAACCCAGAAAAGAATAATAGAGGGAACGATGGAAAGCCCGACAAATGCAACTACCAGTCTGGTGCGAAGTTTCGCTCCCAAAATCCCTCTTCTTCTTTCGAAGAGAAGTTTTACTACATTCCTGACCACTAAGAAAATTAGGAGTAAAAGGAGCGTGATGTTAATGTTGATAAGACCGTAAATAAGTATATTTTTTGTGGTTGGCAGTTCTCTTTCAGAGGCTGTGATGGAAGCCTGGAGTAAGGTAAGGACTATAATTGACAAAAGTACAGCCAGGATGATAATAATCTCCCGCTTACGTTTTGTCGTATCTTTAAGAAACCCTTTTCCTATATGTTTATAAGATGTCATGAGTTTTAATTGTTGTTCAGGTAACCTTATTACATTTAATTGCAGAGAACGCGGAGTGGAGTCTATTGTTAACTACTGCAATCTCAGCCTGCCCCGTGGAACGTGCTATCTATTCCACTGTAAGCTATTTGTCTGGGGCGTCCTCTGCAGGCAGTGGTTGCTGTTCAGTTTTCTGGCCCCACCAGGGGAAAATCTTCAAAAGATAATCAAGATAAAGAGGAAGATGAGAATTTTCCGTATGCGCTTCCGTTTCAACGGTATAGGTTATGTAATAATTTTTTTCTGGATTTAAGTCCTCCTGGGTAACAATCTTAAGATTGTTTATGCTGCAAACTGATGATTCAGCTTCTACAAGATCATCCACCTTTACCGTAGTTTCATCCTTGTTGCTGTGATGGATGACAAATACATCCTTTAGATTGTCATATTTTATAACATGGTTTATTTTTAGCGACGAGATCTCCTGATCGAACCAGTAAGGAGAATGACATAAAAGTTTTATGTCAAATAAAATTTTAACGGGGATGCCGTTGAAGATGATCTCTTCAAGGTCGTAGTTAAAGCAGTTTTCTGCTTTAATAGTGGCTTCCACTTGGTTTCTGTTTATGTTTAACTGTGTTACTTTCCCCTCTACGCAATAAGATGATTTAACAAAAAAATGCAGGGAAAGAAAAAGGAAGATAAATACAAAAAAAAGTGTTCGCTTCATTATTTTCTTTTTGGTGAAAGTATGTTTTCAGATAGTTTCTTTATTTTTTCCTTAACTTACCTATATACTCGATAATTAAGAGAATTGCAAGATTAATGTAGATAGTCCTTTAATATTATTACATTTTTCCTAGCTGTTCTTATAGTGTGCCTAATCATTTTCTTTGATGGGGTATGTAAAATGGGAGGGTATTTTTTGTGTCTAAGGAAAAGAAACTCGGTTTGTTGTAATCCCAGAATTTGCAGTAGCCATCTACTGCGGCTTGAAAATCCTTGCTGCAAC
>CBDTTR010000102.1:0-7306 GCA_965363405.1 uncultured bacterium
AGACCATCGATATAAAAATGGGATCTGAATAACGCCGGATTTTTTGATCTGCCCCCTTGTGCCTGATATCCGTACTTACCTCTACCTTTTTCCCAGTCCTTCAGACCATATTTCATGATGATCTTCTCTTCGAATTTGCCAGTTAACTCCAGTTTTTTATCGAAGAAATATATTCTGGCATCGGAGATGGCAGGAATGATAAAAATCGTAACGAGGAAAGATAATGTTACAAAACATGCGGTTCGTTTACTCATAGCACCCCCCTTAATAATAAATGAGATTAAAAAAAATAAGTGAAAAACCTATTTTATAACGATACTCCCTCGATGGTCTGTCAAAAATTCTCGATCATAAAAAGTCCTGGAAGAATTGACCTTATAGTCAAATCGCCCCTTTTCTAAAAAACAAAGGCTGGCCGTACCTCCAAAAGGGATCTTTGCGGACTCGTATGCTCCACCTTTGCCAACAATAAAGTTTACCGGAGAACCACAGGCAAGCACAACTTGCTTGTCAAGAAAAAGTATCTCTATAGGATGTCTGGAGCGGTTCAACCAAATCACCGTAGTTCCAGGCTCAGACGTTATAGTAGCTGGTTTTGCCCCTTCACTAGCACTGAGAACAACAGTCTTATTGATTATCTTTATCTCTTCTTCTGCTTTTTCCTCAGCGGCAAAGGTAAGTACAGGCAGGTAAACCATCAGTATGAAAATTGCTGCTCCTCCAATTAATCTCGTTCTTTTCATCGCCAACCTCCTTTTTTTAAAACAAGTTAAAATAGATTAGAGACTGTTGAAAAACCCTAAAACCCTCATCTTGGGCTTTGTGACTGTTTGATTTGACTATACTTAGAATTCAGAAAAATGCAAATTTGGACTTTTTCGACAGTCTCTTAAGTGTTGTTCAGTCAATTAGTGTCCTATGCTGAAGCTATATCTAGCAGGAGCCTCTGCAGATACTGGAGAGGAAAGGATAACACCTCCTATAACAGTAGCAAAACTTACACTCCCACCAATGTCAATTAATACTTTAATACCTGAATTAGGGACAGGCCCAAAAGCAATATCACCCCAATTCTTTCCCCCGGTTCCAAATATCATTACCCATGCCAATCCAGATCCTGAACTTGGTCCGCTTATCGTGGCTGAAAGGGTGACGTTCCCGATATCGGTTACCCATATGGTGTGAAAACTGGCAGGTTGTGTAGAACTTGTACCACTGGATGCACCTTGACCTTGAAGTAAGAACATTGTATCAAACGTTTGAGCTCTTGCAAGATTTGCAGTAATCAGAAATGCAAAAGTAATGATTAAAGATAAACTTACAAATAGGGATGTTTTTTTCACTCCATTGAACTTACGCATCGCACCTCCTTTTCTCTATTAACATTTTGTGAAACTATTATTGCAACCCAAATATATGTAAAGTTTCTAACAGTATTAACAATGTCTGTCAATCAATAACGTTTATTTAACAATAAATCCCGGCTTTAATATCGCTACAAAACTGGTCACCAGAAAGAGTGCCCCCAGCATATTTAAGAAGAGAATCACCGCCAGGAAAAATCCCATCATCGCCTGAAACATCAATGGCGAGATAACCCAGAATAGAATGCCGATGGTAAGCGTGGTCGAGGTATAAATTATTGCCTTCCCTGTGGTGGTCATGGCTGCAGTAATGGCAGCATTCAAGTCGTTAGAAATCTTAAACTCTTCTTTTATCCTGCTCAGTAGATATATCCCATAATCCACCCCCAATCCTATCCCCACCGCAGAGACCGGCAGGGTGCTGGTCGTAATGGTAATGGGTACAGGAATCGCGTATAGAAAACCTGTCGCCATCAGGGCAAAAGCAATAATATTGGATACAATGAGGGGGATAACCAGAATAACTCCAGCCATTGGGCTACGGAAGACGATGCTGCAGAAAATAAAAATAGCGAGTAACGACCATCCCAGGGTCCTGATCTGGTATTTCTCAATCACTTCATTTATGGCAGCCTGAACACCAAAGTCACCTCCAGCCAGCTTATATTTCATGGGTGGCTGGAGCTTTGAGTACTTTTCCATATACTCCTTAACCCTGCCCATAACGGTCTTTATCGTGGGTGTCATCTTGTCTCTACAGTAGATGATGATGACTGCCGCGGTATCTGCACCCGCATCGCAAAACCTGTCTGAAGCCCCCGGAGTACCCATTTGAGTAAATCGACGATAGCCATAAATAAGTGACCTGTCAGTTGTGGGGAAAAAGTGCCAGTTCGGATCGCCTTCATGAGAAAGCCAGCCGCCACCGGGGAAGGAGGTAATAATCGATCGCGTAAACATCACCAGCCTTCCCGGTGTATCTTTCATAAACCGTTCAAAACGATACATCTCTTCAAAATTTTCCCCACATACCTCTCTGGGCTTTCCAGGGCACGACACCAAATCATATTGCTTCTCCCCCTCTACCACCACAAGAAGCGGGCTCAAGATAGGCATGCTGAAAGCAATCCTGAAACCATCCCGGTTGAACCTGTGCCAGGGCCAAAGCAGGGAAGAACCTGGAACGGCATCCCCAACCTGGATTGTCCTCGCCAGATAGGTGCCGCCAACGAGCAGCACAGAAAAGATCACCAGAATAACCCAGCATCCACCTTTTGGTATCCATGTCCCAAAAGCAATTAATGCCCTATCCAATAAACCCTTTTTCTTAAGGTTGGCGACTGATTTTTCAGGAAAGGGCAAATACGAAAGCACACAGGGGACAAACAACATGGCAATGAACACTGTGGCTATCGACCAGAACGTACAGGTTATGGTAACCTTTTGCAGAATCTGGATGGGTGTAAGGGCAATCAGCATGATCCCGGTTGCATCGGTGATGATACCGGTAAAGCCCGGTGTGAGCAAATGCTCGATCACCCTCTTACAGGCCGTTTTACTATCATGACACTCTGCGCACTCTTCCACATACCGCTTGATTACCTGCACAGAATGGCAGGCTGCCATGGCAGCCACCAGAAAAGGAAATACCATCACCAGGGGATCCAAATTGTAACCCAACAAGACCATAAACCCCATACCCCACACACCACTTATAATTGAAGCAACAATGGGGATAAGCATCCCTCTCAAGGAACGAAAATAAAAGAGGAAGAGAAACAACATGACGACAAGCGTAATAAGCATGATTTTCATGACTGCCCCCACATAGCTGTCAACATATCCCAAATGTAGAGGCTCCCCAGCAATACTGAGAATATGATTCTCATCCTCATACTTCTCCTGTATCCGGAGCAGGTCTTTAAAGACGACTGAGTAGTCAATTTCATCATCAAAGAAATCTGCTGAAATCAAGGTCTTTTTGCTGTCAAACCAGACAAGACCACCATAGAAAACACTGGCATAGAGTTTCTCCCTCAGTTCATCTGCCGCTTCCTGGGTCTTTGGTACATCGGGGAACATCAGTGGAACAAATTCATAACCTCCTGAGGTTAACTTCATATCGATTACCGTGTTGACTGCAATAGAGGTGATCTTGAAACGGTCAACTCCGGGGATATAGTAAAGCTCATCCGTTATATCGCGTATTTTTTGAAGCGAGGTAGGATTGAAAATATCCCCTTCCCTCACCTGGAAAATCATTGTTACGGTACTGGCACCACCAAATTTTGCTCGAATGCTGTTGTACACTTTAATGTACTCATGACCCTGGGGGAGCAAATCAGCAAATTTGGTATGTAACTTTAAATCTTTCGATTTATAGAAGAAAAACAATGTCAGCAAAAATATGCATATAAGAACCCATAGTCTATTTTCGATGATAAAATCTGAGAGTTTTTTCATGTCTTCTACCTGCTTGTTCGAAAGGTTTTAACGTAGATACGTTTCTTATAAAAAGATCCGTCTTCTAAAAGTTCCACTCTTCTACCATTTCCTTGTCCCATCGCTTCACGATTCTATTCTCCTACCAGTGCCTTGGGTGCTTTGAATTCAGGCCAATCATAGGAAATACCCGATAGCCAGTCCCAGGTTTCTCCACCGTCCACTGTCTTAAAAACAGCACCGGACTTTCCAACCACCCATCCTGTCTTTTCATCAACAAACGCTACCGAGGTCAGCCAACCCTTGGTATGAATAGCGCCATCTTTAGACGTCCAGGTTTCACCACCGTCGGTTGACTTGATATAAGAACCCCTGTTCCCCGTTGCCCAACACGTATCACCGACCACCGAAATGGAATAGAGAGACATTTCGGTATCGCTGCTAACTTTTTTCCATTCCTTGCCGCCATCTTCTGTTTTGAGAAGCGTTCCATCAACACCCAAAATAAAACCCCTGTTCCTGTCTGTAAAATAAATATCATAGATCGTCAGCCTCGGCATCTCCCATCCATCTTCACCCATATCAGGCTGTAGAAGATCACAATCCTGGTGTTTCCAGTTCTTGCCTCCATCCGTCGTATGGTAGATGGTGCCAAATTCTCCTACCAACCACCCATCGTAAGCATCATGGAAATAGAGACCATTATAGATCACCTCTGAAGCAAAGACATTTTCTTCGAGAATTTCTTCTACATCCTGTGGTTCCCAGGTTTTGCCTCCATCGGACGTATGGATAAGCGTCATCAGATCACCCGCGGCCCAACCATTTTGGGTGTCTGCAAAGCAAACCGTAAAGAGGTGGTTCTCCGTTCCGCTTTCCTGCCTTTCCCACGTCTTGCCTCCGTCTGCCGTGTGTATAATATTTCCAGTTATACCCACTGCCCAGCCGTTCTCTGAATCGAGAAAGCTCGCATCGGCTAACAGCACTTCACTTAATCCTGTATCCTGAACTTCCCAAAAATCCTTCTTGCTGTTTTCAAAACGGATCTCACTGCCTTTGCTGGTACGAGCAACATACCCAAATGATCCTACGAGAAGAATATCGTCTTTGCTGAAAGCGAATACTTTGCTCAGGTTGTTGCCGTAAATCGATGGTATGTGGGGAAATTTAAATTCTGATTTTTTCTTCTTGCAGGAGACAATTGAGGTAAGTAAAATGATAACAGTAAGTACAATAAAAATCTTTTTATGCTTGATCATGGTTGGTTCCTCCACATGTTTATGGATGCTTCTTTGTGTTGCTGCCCTTTCTGCTTACCATCATTCCAATCTTAATTCCCATTTTGTGCCTTCTCTATATGATCCACTAAACAATTAGAAAGAGTTCTCGATTACACTGATACAGATTTCTTCTTCAACCAGTGTTTATTTTCTTGCTATCTCTTTTATCATCCGTTGTTAATTGTGTCAATAATATTTTTGTAAAATAAAATAATTATTCCAAATATACTTGACGCAATGACAGAACAAACTTTCACAATCATTATCTTTGCAAGGGAGGTAATCCATACTTGGTTCTTAAACCATTGATAGAATCAAATACACCTTGAGGAACTGCCTTATACTCATCCTCAGTAAACACCTGCCTGCCAGGAGCATAGATGTTGTTGGGATCAAAAATCTTTCTGATTTTTCGGAAGAGAAGATATGCATTGGGTCCTTGTTCCGGGAATGAAGTAGTAAGAGGCTCTATAGATACCCCCAGTCCTATGGGAGGATACTTCTGAGACACCAGGTCTGCAACAGCAGAAATAGTCAAACCCTTTGCTTTCTCCAGTAGTTTGGTGTCAAGCGGATCAGGGTAGACATCTGCTTCGGATAGCCAGAAACGGCTTCCCCTCTCAATAGCATATAGAAAAGGGGTATCATCAATACCCCCTCTATCAGTAATGTAGGTCTCCCCTATCTCATTTATTGCTCGAGTCCACACTTCTTTAGTCTTATATGCTGTGTCTTTCAACAACCCTCCAGGAATAATGGAACCTCCATAAAAATGGCGGCTCATACGAAAGCCCGTCACATGTCTAATGCAGTCAAGATTCCAGGGTGCCAGCGCATCCAATACCTCACTTTTGTGCTTGTCCGTAAGGAAAGTGCCATTAGTTTCTTGAACAATCTCCCTTAAAACTTTCTCTTCGTAATCCATCTGACGAGCAGAGGTAACACCAAAAAGGATCACATAACAGTTATAAGGTGGGAAAAATTTCTCCTTTACCCTTTGTAAGGTCATCTCTTGTGTCTGAGAACAGTAGTAAGAGTTGTATACACCGGTTGCATTTAAACCCATTCCTATACCCGATTGAGCAATTTCGCGGAGTGCTTCAATCTCCGAATCATAGTCAGGAAACTCTATCCATAAGAGTTTGACGTTCCGAGGAGGGGGTGCATCATCATACTTTGGTTCATGATAATTATGTATACAGGGACGACCCGCCGGAGGTTCCGGTAGTGTGCTGCCGCCCGTCCATGAATGCAGTTTGACTGTTATTTCAGTGATTATACCTGCTGTTCCTGCACTACCCCTCACCAGGCTTAAGAGGTCAGGACCAGGACCATATTCCCAGAGGCAATTGGTTCCGGAAACGGTGTCAGAACCGGTTATCAAAATATCACCCGTAGGAAGGACTACCCTGGTGCTTATAATATTTCTGGTGAGTGTCCCATATTTAAGATCTGTTTGCCAGATTCCAGCAAATGATGTTTGGGAAGACAATTTGCATAAGCTTGTTGAAAGTGGACTACCCCCGTTCCACAAACCTTTCTTCATGGCCTCTGCCTGCAATTGACCATAATCCGCATATGCTTCCAAAGTGGCAGTCATATTATCCTCGTCAATACTCAGAACACGATTCATCCTGCTCATATGGACACAGATAGTAGGTTCTGGAGTTGTGGGGCCATTGAAGGCAATCATCCCATTGGTAAATGGAATGACATTAACCTTGAAACGATTAGCAATTCGCATAATCGCCTGAACATCCTCCGTTGATTGGGGTAAAACAATGCATGCCGGAAGCATAGCGGAATCTTTGCTATGCTGCCTCAATGTCCCGGCAGAATCAACAGAGAAGCGGCTGTATGTTTCAATTACTGCACGATCTTCCGATACCCACTCATCTCCCAGAGTATTCTCTAAAGCCTGCAAAACTTCTCTGGGAACCTTATTGGGAATAACCTTCTTATCCTTTTCCATGTCAATTTCTCCCTTACTATCGACATCAATGAGCAATACTTTTTAAAAGCACAGTTTTCCAGGGTTTAATATTTCATGGGGGTCAAGCTCTCTCTTGATTTCTCTCAACTTCGTAGTATAGTGTCCAGCCCGTTGATATACCATCTCAGCCCAGGCTCCATAGGGTTGATCAAAATAGGCTCCCCTGTTTATTAAATCTTCACTTGCCTTGAGCCAGACACTTTTTACGTTTTGAGTCTCATTCACAT
>CBDTTR010000103.1:0-7274 GCA_965363405.1 uncultured bacterium
TTTGGGTAGTCTGCAAACATTTGCCCCCAGGGTGATTCAGATTCCCATTTCTTTACTACAGGCATACCTTTAATATTGTACCATATTGTGTCATGGTAGAATTCTGAAGCGAAGATAAATATGTTGACAATGGGTGTCTGGAAGAACATTTTTTGAAGATGTTTTAGTGGTGTGTCGAACCAGAAAATTCTTCCGACGCCGGTTGCCAGATTAACACCAACTTCAAACTTCCAGTTTTCATTTGCTGCATCCGTATCCCCAACAATCTCAATCTCTGCAGGATCCCCAATGCCGAGACCATTTTCATGAGAGAGGTAAATACAGGGGAGGTCACGCCAGTTGAATCCCATAAGTTTTGCAGCTACTGTATCAATTGCAACCTGGTCAGTAGAGGCCAGTATAACATTTTTATCATGTGGTTTTACAGTACGTGGTCCCGGACCTGAGCCTGCAGTGGTTCCATCCATGGTTGCGAACATCCCTGTGTGAATTTCCCTGCCGATAGCAAGAAGATCTACCAGGGTTTCGTGAATCCAGGTGTGAGTATAATGACGGTGGTAGTTAAGTAGTCCACCAAAAGCATTTTTAAGTGCCCCTGTGTAGGTAGTGTAGGAGTGCGTTTTTACAGTAGGCATGTGAACAATATTTTTCCCCTGGAAATAGTCTGGAATTCTTATCCCCTCGGGAAAAATTTTATGGAGCGCCAGTGTTTTAAACTTTGGTTTGTATTCAATCCAACGCATGTCTTCATCTTTAAAGTTGAAAAGTACCGGAATATTGTAGCGATCATAGATCGGCTTAAACTTTAAATCCTTTTCCCCTTTTTCTGGCAGGGTAACAACGGTGTGATTGTGAACCGTAACTAAGTCACTAAAACCTGATTCTTTGAGGCCTTCAATTGTTCCCTCAAGTTGCCAGGGGGTAGTGTTTACGCCGGGGAACACATTATGCCAGGTGATATTATCCTTTAAAATAGTAGTTGCAGAAGAATCGAGCCCATTTTTTAATCCTGCCATCTTGCAGAGCCGCCTGTAATCTTCTATTACTGTTTCTGGTTTTGTTCTAAGAATTGCTACAGTTGCTTTAGCCATGAGAACTCCTGTTGTGGTGATTAAGTTCGACTTGATTCATTTTTATACCATATTTGAATAATAAAATAAACAGGCAATTTGGGCAGATGTCTTACTTCCTTATATAATCCCAGAATTTGCAGTAGCCATCTACTGCGGCTTGAAAATCCTTGCTGCAACGCTTGTTTCACGATTTTGCTCCTCAACATATCTATGGATATGCCTTCGTTGCAAAATCGCTCCAACTACACGTTTCGCTGCGGTTTTCTGCGCCTCGCTACGACATCTACTGCAAAATCTGGGATAAAAAAACCCGGCACCTTTTGGGTACCGGGAATGTTTTTTCTTTAAAAAGCTGAAGGCATCTATTTGGGTGGGATGATTGTGTCTTTACATGCCTTGGCAACCCTGAATTTCACAACGGTCTTAGCCTTTATTTTTATCGTTTCACCAGTTGCGGGGTTTCTGCCCATGCGTGCTTTCCGTTTTACTAAAACCAGCTTGCCCATACCTGGAAGAGTGAATGAGCCTTTCTTTTTTGTTTCCCTGTAAGCAATGGTAGTAAGGGAATCCATGAAATTATTAACATCATTTTTTGTTATGCCCAGTTTCTCTGCTAGTTCTGTCACCAGTTGCGCCTTTGTTATAGGTTTTGCCTGTGCTGCCATATTCATTTCCCTCCTTATCGGTTAATAGTGGTTAGCATTAATGTGTTATTAGCGCACATTATAATGGAGAAAAAAATTATATCAAGAAAAATCTTGCTATAATTGATAAAAAATCCCCTCTCTTCTGGTGATTCGTCTTTTAGTGGTCCTGTTTCTCTAAATCATCGGCAACCGATTTAAGGTCAAGGGCCTCAAGGGTTTTTCGGGTTGGAGCAGTTGTTAACCTGTCCCAGCCTCTGACCTCATAGTAATCGTCCAGTAGCTTTTCGAGATGCTCCCTTTGGAGTCTTTTCCCCTGTGCAGGACCACCATCCAGTTTTTCCTCGAACAGGCGATCGGGAAGCACATCATCTTTTCTTGAAAAACCCCCTATCTTGACATTAAATGCCTGCTCTACATTATAAACCCGCTCACTTGCTTTAAGGAGATCTTTGCCACATAGTTCCATCCCGGTGGCAGTCGTATAGATGCGGGCGAAGTCATCTGGAGTAAATTCAGTATAAGCGGCACTTAAGACATAGAAAATCTTACATATTCCAAGCAGGTCAGGAATAGTGGTCATATCCTGCACCCATTTAGTTGCCATTCCTTTACCTTTAAGACCATTGCCTCTGAGAGCCTCATCGCCGAAATGTTCCTTAATATGCTTTATGGGCATCAGGTCATCTACGGCAATTCCTCTTAAGTGATCAGCTCCCCGGGTGGAAGTTAAGTAGCCCAGAACGCTTCCATGCTTAACCCTCATCTCTGCCGGGAAACTCTGTCCCTTGATATGTCTGGAAAAGTACTCTGCTCCCTTGCCAATCTTTTGGGCTGCGATGCGCATTCCTTCACCAAGAATTTCACCAATTCCCTCTCTATGGGCGATCTGTTGAATCAGCTTATGTACAGTCTTATAATTGCCCCATGTTAATTCAAGGCCGCCGGTTTCTTCCCTGGAGAGGATACCCCTCTGATAACATTCCATTGCGAATGCTATTGTATCTCCTGTTTCCATACAATCCACTCCCATCTGGTTGCTTAGGACATCGGATTTAAGAACGGCGGCGAGATTGTCCACCTGTGGCTGGGTTCCCCAGGACCAAAAAGCAGCCAGTTCAGGGCCTTCACCGTAAAGCCCCTTAAATTCTCCCTCTTTGACCTTATATGAGCGTCCGCATGATATGCTGCACCCAAAGCAGGCTTTTAGGCGATGCAGGTACTTTTCGTTGAATTTATCCGGAGTGATATTTCTAAGACCGGGAAACTTGGTCGTCTGAAGGTTTTTAGAAGCCCAACTGATGCCCTTTTTCTCTTCGTAAAGAAGGCTGACTGGTGTTCCATAGAGGGTGAGGTCTTTTCTCTGATAGTCTTTCAGAATACCTGTGCAGATACGGAAAAACTCATCAGGATTGGCTACCTTCACCCCTTTTGTTCCCCTGACAGCCACCGCTTTAAGATTTTTAGAACCCATAATGGGTCCCATACCTTTGGCTGCTGCCCTTTTTAGTCCATGGATGATGCAGGCTACCCTCACCATTTTTTCTCCAGCGGGTCCGATGCAGGCTATTTGAATGTCTTCATCTTTAAGCTCTTCCCTGATGAGCCGTTGAGTTTCCCACGTGTCTTTTCCCCAGAGATGGTTGGCATCCTTAAGTTCTACACGGTCATTTTCGATAAAGAGATACACGGGATTCTTAGACCTGCCCACAAAGACGATGTGGTCATATCCGGCGAATTTGAGCTCCGGACCAAAATAGCCTCCAGCGTTAGCATCTCCCTGCCCATAAGTCAGGGGAGACCTGGCTGTGACTGTGAAGCGGCTTGCAGCAGGGAGCATAGTTCCCGTTATGGGGCCGACGCCGAAGATGAGAGGATTTTGTGGATGGAAAGGACTTTCATTTGGAATAACGTTTTTATAAAGCAGCCACGAGTTGATCCCCCTTCCCCCAAGAAAGGATTTCGCAAGTTGAGGCTTGAGGGATTCTCTCACCAGTTCCTTTTTCTCCAGGTCAACCCATAAAATGGTGCCACCATATCCACCTTTCATTACCTTTGGCTCCTTTGCATTATAAGCATACTCACTCTTCCTGGCTTATACTATCGTAGGGTGGCGTTATCTTTCCTCTTTTGTTCCTTGCCAGGCCTTCATCGCTGGTATAGATGAGCACCTCACGTGGACAGTAGTAAACGCACTGGGGGTCTCCTCCACACAGGTCACAAGAAATGGGAATTTCCTCACCGTCTGGAATATTGATAGCACCAAAAGGGCAGGCGGAAACACATTCGCCACAACCGATACAAAGCTCTCTATCTATCTGGTTTACCCCCAGATTATTCCTGCTGATTGCTTTTGTGGGGCACACATTATGGCAGGGAGGATCCGTACATTGCTTGCAGGTGATCGGGAAATCAATGAGCTCAGACTCGCGCGTTGTCACCCTGATTCTGGAAAGAGAAGGGTTGAATATTTTGTAGTGGGTGAAGGAGCAAACCAGCTCGCACAATTTGCATCCAGAGCATTGGTGAGGAAAGTTTCCTTCTTGAAAAATGACCTTTTTTAAAGCCACGTTTTTACCTTAAGGCGTGGTTTAGATTGAATACTTCGTTTGAGAATAATTCAAAGGTCGACATAGATTGCTTAAATATAGTATTCATCAAGCACAGCAATCAGTTTTTAATCTCACTGCCTTTAATACAACACATGGAGTAGCTAGTCAATCAAAGATTTGAACACATTTTTCCTCTTGACAAGTAGTCCTGTTTGGAGGAAAAGAGAAGGCATTACCGATTGTTTTTATTAATTTAATTCGCTTATCTAGAATACTCCAGTTGTCTATTAGTTCTTGGATCCCTGCTTTCGCAGGGATGACAGACAAGGATGTAACCGATTAATAAAACATGTCATTCCCGCGTAAGCGGGAATCCAGTATTGTTAATAATTTCATCAGAGCAATCTAACTGGAGTTTCCCAAATAAGCAGATAATTTAAATCAGCATTTAATGGGGATATCTTGCCTTATGACCATCATATTTAACAAAAGAAGTATCCTTCGGTTTTTCTGTTATCTGCTTTTTTCCATTATGGTCTTATCGGGTGTATGCCTGGCAGAAACCGTCAGGATACCGGTTAAGTATAGGGTCGCATCAGAAGTGCTTCCTTTTGTAAAGGGTATGCTTTCTCCTACAGGAGAAGCAGTGGTTGACGAGATGACCAATTCGCTTTTCATAACGGATAATGAAAAAACCATCCAGAAAATTCGTACATTTTTGCCAGAAGTTGACGTAATGGGCAGACAGGTCAGGATCAGAGTGAAGTTTCAGGAGATTCATTTAGCTGGAGACCGTTCTTTATCGGCAGAAGGCAGTGTTTCTGGGAATGAATGGGAAGTCTCCAAGGGAAGAAGAAAACGGGAGGGTCTCAATATTGATGTTCGTAATGAAAACAGTCTAAAGCGGCGGTCTTCTGAATCTTTCATATCTGTCACCTCTGGAAGTTCAGCTTATATCCTGGCGGGAGAGGATATCCCCTACCATGAGAGGTGGATTTACCTAAGCCGCCGTTATGCTAAACTTGTTGATACGGTGGTTTTTCAGAGAGTCGAAACCGGCTTTGATGTCCGCCCCGTTGTTGCTGGAAAGATTGCACATATTGATATTACCCCGAGAATCTCCTATGTGTCGTCGGAGGAAGAAGAAGGAACCATCCACTTCACCAGTGCACAAACCAGTTTGACTGTTCCACTGGGTCAATGGGTATCTATTGGTGGGACTTCAGGTAAGGAAAACGAGGTCTTAAACGCTATCCTCGAATGCGGCAGGGGAGATCGTAATTCTTCTCTCTCAATTTCACTGCTGGTTGAATAGATATACGTTCGTGCAGAGCGTGCATAGCTATTCAAATTCTTCTAGCTTTAATAAGCTGAAAATTTCTAAGATATTTAAGGATAACCCCTTTCTCTATTCTTTAACTTCTCCTTTACAATCCCCATAGAAATTGATAATTTAAATCCACTGATACCACAGTCTCAGCATGACATGTTTTATCTTCGTTGGCTGACGTCGGTGGAGAGGAGTTTTTAGGTAATGGGTGAAATAAAATATTACAGTACGAATAATAAATCAGAGCGTGTTAGTTTTGAAACAGCTTTAATGAAAGGTCTTGCTTCTAATTATGGGCTTTACATGATTGCCAAAGAAGACATCCCAAGGTTCAAGCCAAAAACAATAAAGGCCATGAAGGACTTGTCATACGCAGAGATTGCTTTTGAAGTTCTTTATCCATTCCTTAAAGGGGAGATTAATAAGAAAGATTTGGAGGATATTCTCGAAGATGCCTATAACGATGAAGAAATCCCGACACATATCCAGCACGTAACGGGGAAAACTTATATCATGTGGTTGTCTAACGGCCCGACGTATTCATTCAAAGATTATGCGGCAAGGTTTTTTGCACGGGCACTTGATTATTTCCTGAAACGATCGGGCTTAAGGAGACTTGTTGCTGTGGCCACGAGCGGTGATACAGGAGGAGCTGTTGCCGATGCACTCCATAATTTGGAGAGTGTTGATAATGTTGTGTTTTTCCCAAAAGGATCCATTACGGAAAGGCAGAGAAGACAGATGACAACACTTAAAGGCAATGTATATGCCTTTGAAGTAAATGGAGACTTTGATGTATGTCAGGCACTTGCGAAACGACTTCTGGGAGACAAAGAATTTGCGAAGCAGCTATTCAATGATCCTGAGCGACTTACATCGGCAAACTCAATCAGCCTGGGCAGGCTTTTGCCACAGGCCGTTTACCCGTTTTTTGCCTATTCACGTATCGCTCGCTATGATGAGCCAATGATTGCAAGTGTGCCCTCGGGAAATTTCGGCGACATGATGGGAACCTTGATTGCCAGGGAGATGGGACTTCCCATACCAAAGATACTCTGTGGAGTAAATGAGAACAGGGAATTCCCTGAATTTCTCAGAACGGAAGAATATGTAGTAAAGCCATCAATAAAGTCACCTTCGTCTGCCATGATCGTATCGAATCCCAGTAATTTTGCGAGGCTGGTTGACCTCTATGGTGGGCATGTATATGACAAACGGGATGCACAAGGCAAAGTCACTCAAGAGGGTGTGGTAGATGTTAGACCAGACATGAGAGCTATGAGAGATGATCTTTACTCAATGAGTGTGAGCAATCCCGAGCATTATAGAACTATAAAAGAGGTATATGAAAGGTTTGGGATAATCATGGAGCCGCATGGTGCTGTCGGTTGGCGGGTGTTGGATACATACCTCGAAAACAAGCATGATCGTCTTGCGATTGTCTATGAAACTGCTGACCCTGGTAAATTTCCTGATGATATAAAGGAAGCTATTGGAATAGTACCAGATGTGCCTGAGAGAATTGCAAAGGAGTCAAAACAAGGGGAAAGGATTTACAGCGTAGACTATCCACCAGAGGTTAACAAAGACGGCTCAATGGTATTGAGTGATTTGCAGTATGCAAAAGCAAAAGAGAAAATTAGCTTAATCTTCGCTTAAGCGATTGGAATGTTGG
>CBDTTR010000104.1:0-7208 GCA_965363405.1 uncultured bacterium
TTAAATGGGAGCTTCCCTTGAGCTTCAGCTTTTCCAAAGATAACCGCAAGTAATAATTTTAGCTGGATTTTTCTAAAGCCGTAAGAAGTTATGCAAGTATCCTTTGTGTTCATAAATTCACAATCAAAAGGGTTATCCAACAACACAAAGACGATGTTGTCATAACATTGTCTAACTTTTTTTATGAGGAGCTTTTGCCCCTGATTTCCTTGAGCATTGGAAATGAAAATAATGAGAAGGGTATGCTTGTTGCCGGGCTTTGTAATCTGGTCAATTTCCCCATGTTCGGGATTTAAGGAGAAGAAGTGGAATCCAACTTTGCCTGGGAAAAAGTGGTGGCATTCCTTTATGAGAAAATGGTTTTCAGTGGGTTCATACCCTTCTTCCAGGGAAGGCAGCGCTGATAAGTCAGGGATAAGGAGAAGCAAATCTTTCACCTTTTTGCTATCAATGGGAAGCAGCCGTTTTTCGTTGCAAATAACAGTAATTGATTGTTGAGCAATCTGTTCAGCTAAAATCTCTGGTTTAAGTGAGGTTTTGTACTGGTTAGGAGTTGTTTCCCTGCTGCAGAAGTTTTTCAGATTATGGATTCTTTTTGCGCTTGCGTCAAGCTCTTCTGGAGAAAGTAGTGAATTGGTATAAGCGTCTACTAAAGCATGAAAGCCCCGCTTCTGCCATTTATAGTTACTACAGATGAGCAGCATATCATGTCCTGCCAGTGTTGCCTTAAGGCAGGCTTCTTCAATGTTATAGTGTTTGGCAATAGCTCCCATTTCTAAATCGTCTGAAAAGATAACTCCGTTGTAGTTGAGTCTTGTTCTTATATAATCATTAACAATTTTTCGGGAGAAGGTGGCTGGATACTGCACTTTGCTGTCAAGCGTTGGACAGTAGATGTGAGTTGACATAATTCCTTTAACACCGTTTTCTATAGCCTTAGTGAAAGGAAAGAGGTGGATTTTTTCGAACGTTTTTTCTGAAACAGAAACGGTTGGGAGATCAAAGTGAGCGTCTACTTCTGCCGCTCCCTTGCCCGGAAAGTGTTTGGCAACAGCGACTAGTCCTGCCTTTTGTGTTCCCTCGATAAATGCACAGGCTAAGTCCGATACTCTTTTGGGGTCATCACCAAAGGAGCGAATGGTGATACCAGGATTATGATGGGAAGTGATTACATCAACGACTGGTGCCAGGTTGATATCGATGCCGATGTCTTTAAGTTGTGAGGCGGATAACAGTCCCTGTCGAAAGGCTAAATCGGGTGAGCCAGCAGCACCCAGCGCCATGTTTCCTGGAAACACGGTAAGATCCTTGGTGAATCGGATAACGCGACCACCTTCCTGATCGATGGCAATGAGAGGAGGTGAAGGCAAAAGATTATGGATATGAGTGATGAGCCTTTTTACCTGTTCAGAAGAAGATATATTTCTGCTGAACAGGATGATGGATCCCGGCTTTATTTCCTGAATAAGTTCTTCGGTTTCACGATCAATGGTTTTTCCATTGATCCCAATCATTAACCTCTGACCGACTTTTTCTTTCAGATCCATATCTTTAGCCACAGATTTACACAGAAAGCACAGAATTATTCGTAGTGTGGTAAATGGCAAAAATTGTCATTGCGAGCGACAGCGAAGCAATCTCAAAAGATTGTAAAGCCTGCTCTAAGCATTTTAGGAGATTGCGGAACCTGTCCCGAGCATTTTCAAAAGATTGCTGAGCCTGTCCAGGGCCTATTCAGGAGATTGCTTCGTCACTGCGTTCCTCGCAATGACAGGCTGTCTATGCACGTTACATTAACTGCCGAGGGATCTCACTCCTCGCAATGACAGTTTCTCTTTGTAGTCCACGATAGGAGTATAATATCAATCCCCCAATTCCTGAATTCAAAATTCCTCAATTCCTTTATTTTGTTCTGCTGAGAAAAGATAACCTACTGCAAAGGTAATAAAAGTTCCTATCATAACATACCATATCCAGGCAACCTCTGTATATAACTCAATGAGGAGAACAGCAATAATACTGACAACAATACTGACAGCATTTCCCAGATCATTCCCTCTGGTTGTTAAGAAGCCTAAGAGAAAAACTCCGAGCAGAGCCCCGTAAGTGAAAGTGCCAATCTTGAGTCCCAGGATGAGTACCTCCTGGGTGTCTTTGGAAAGAAAGGCAATGAAGACCAAAAACAGGCCGAAAAGTGCTGTAAAGACTTTAGCCATGGTGAGGTAGTGTCGTTCAGATGCTTTTTTTCTAATATAGGGGCGGTAAAAGTCATTAATCCAGGTTGCGGAAAGCGAGTTGAGTGCCGAATCGATGCTTGACATTGCTGCTGCAAATACACTGGCGATAAGAATACCGATAAGTCCCCTGGGTAAATTATGTATGATGTAGTAGGGGAAAATGTCATCTGCTTTATCAGGAAGACCTGGTGTGGGGACTGCCTGATAGTAAGAAAAAAGGAGAGAGCCAATGGCAAGAAACAGAATAACAATGGGAATATCAGCAAACCCTGATAATATCAGAGCCCTTTTACTTCGATTGTAGTCTTTTGCTGTAAGCATCCTCTGCACCAGGTCTTGATCTGTTCCGTGAGTTGCAAGGGTTAAGAAAGTGCTTCCGATAATTCCTGCCCAGATGGTGTAAGCAACTTTGTAGTTGAGCGAAAAGTCAACGAGTTTGAATTTTGAAAATCTCCTGGTTATATCTACAACTCCCTCCCATCCGTTCGGGATGTCCCTAAAGATAAAAAGTAGTGCAATTAGTCCGCCTACAAGAAAAATGATGGCTTGGCAGACATCGGTCCATATAACTGCTTTAATTCCTCCGATGACCGTGTAAAGAACTGCTGCCGTTGCAATGATAATAATGGAATTTAGGGACGAGAGCCCTGTAGCTGTTGAGACAATGATGGATGCACCGAACAACCTTACCCCGCTTGCCAGTATTCGGGTAATGAGAAAAACGATACTGCACCAGTTTTTACTGCCTGTGCCAAACCTTTTAGAAAGATACTCATATACGGTGAAAACTTTATACCTGTAAAATTGTTTGATAAAAATTCCGGCAATAATAAACCTGGCTATGATAGTACCAATGAGAAGCTGGATATATGTCCAATTGTGGTTGTAGGCAAATGCGGGAGTGCCGATGAAGGTTAAGGCACTTGCCTCTGTTGCCACAATGGAGAGCATAACGGCTACCCAGCCTATTCTGCGTCCTCCCAGAAAGTAGTCTTCCAGATTCTCTTCACTGCGCCCGCACCATATGCCAATGGCGATAATGGTGAAGAGATAACCAACAATGATAGTAAGATCGAGTGGGGATAGATGCATATTCACACGACTAGAGTTTTAATTGTTTACTATTGTGAATGATAAGAAAAGGTTGTCAACTATTTTATACTTTCTCTTGAGAATTGTTTTGACATTTTATCATAGATAGCATATTATATGCTATCTATTAAATAACAATGGTGCAATGGAGGAAAAAATGGGTACAATGAAAACGGCAACAGCCAGGGCATTGCTAGACCCTGAAATTAAAAAACAGGCTGAAGGTATCCTTCAGGATTTAGGTCTGTCCGTTTCAAAATCATTTGAGTTGTTTTACCGACAGGTTATCGCTCAGCATGGATTGCCTTTTGAGCTTCAGGTCCCAAACAAAAAAACGATGAGGGCTATTGAAAACTCAAGGCAGGGAAAAGGTAAAACTTTTTCTACCACGCGGGAACTCTTTGACGATCTTGGAATTTGATAATATGAGATCAATCAGACGAGACACGCAATTCAAAAAGGATGTTAAGCGATTGGCAAAACGTAGTAAAGATCTAAACAAACTGAAAAAGGTCATTCGATGTCTGGTCCGTGCTGAGAAACTGCCGGCAGAAAACAAAGATCATCAGCTCAAAGGAATCCTGAAGGATTGCAGAGAATGCCACATAGAACCCGATTGGCTTCTTATCTATCGCATAGAAGGAAGTGAACTTTGCCTTGTGCGAACAGGAAGTCATTCTGATTTATTTAGTTAGGAATAACTTTGTTATGACAGTGAATAATTTGGTGAAAAAGTTTTTTCAAAAAGATACTGCAGAAGACAAAAAAGAGATTAGGGAAGAAAATAGCACAGAAAGAATTCAGGTGGCGACCTGTGCGCTCCTGCTTGAGGTAGCTAATTCTGATGATGAGTTCAGCGATATTGAGAGGGATAGTATCATTCAGACATTAAAGAGGGATTTTAATCTGTCTGATGAGCATGCTGAAGAATTGGTGGAATTATCGGATAAAAAGAGGAAGGAGAGTATTGATTTATGGCAGTTTACTCACCTCATAAATGAACACTATTCACTTGAGGAAAAGATAAAGATTATAGAAATGGTATGGAAGGTTATCTATGCTGATGGCAAACTGGATAAACATGAAGACCATTTAGCCCATAAGCTTTCCAGTCTGCTCCAGTTAAATCACAAGCAGCTAATAGATGCAAAACTGAAAGCGAGAGATGGAGAAGGTGCTGAGTGATAGGCTCTCGGTAACGAGTTAAGAGAGGATTAACAGATAATAGGTAAAGGGGACTCGTTACGAGTTAAAAGGTTGCGTGTTTAAAAACCCGTAACTCGAAACTCGTAACGCGCAACACGCTTAGCCAGCTAGCTTTTTTGAAAGAAAGCCTTTAGCATTGGATCACCTGGGTTGTCCAGATAATCTCCTAATTTCTGAAGATCAAGTCCAGGGAAAGTGGCTTTTAAGGTATCAAGCTCTTTTTTCGTCAAGATACTATCTGAAGTAACTCTGAATAGCAGAACATCACTGTTAAAATATTCTTTCTTATAATGGTCAGGTGCTAAGGTAATTATTTTCACCTCTTTTTTAAGCACCTTTTCGAATAGTTTCGCTAAGTCGTAAAAACTAAATATCTCATCTCCTCCTAACGGAATAATTTTTTTCTTTGCCTTTTTATTGTTGATTGATGCAATCATAATGGTTGCCATGTCATCTTGATGGAGGGGCTGCATTTTTGCCTTCGATCCTTCAACAACATGATATCTTCCTGCAACAGCCGCTGCTAATATATCTCGAAAATCAAAGAAATATCCAGAGGGCCTCAGGATGGTATAATCAATACCAGATTTTATCAAAATGTTCTCTGCGTTCCTTTTGGCTAAATGCGCAATATGGAACTTGGGAATTTTATCACCTCTGGCAACACCCAGGGCACTTATGTAAATAATTTGATTTACCCCATCCGCTTTTGCTGCATTGACAATATTTTGCATCCCGTCCTGTTCTATTTCAGAAGGAGTCAGTTTTTTTTCTCCGGGCGCTGTATATCTTGGAACGCCTATGGCACATACAACTATGTTGTTGCCTTTCACCCCATTTTTAACAGCATCAGCGTTGGTAATATCTGCCTCGTCTCCACTTAAAACCTTCACGTTTGAGGGGAGTTCTTTTATTTTAGGTTCTTTCTTATCAAATAATGTTATTGATGAGGCCTTCCCATGTTTTAATAGTAGTTCCAGGCATTTCCTGCCAATATTACCAGAAGACCCTATCAGTAGAATTTTCTTCCCCTTCGTGTTTTTCTCAATTTCTGAATACAATTGGCCTGACATCTTAGTTCCTCCTCTTTATTTAAAGTGGTTTAAAAACACCCTGGATGATTTATACAGAGAAATTATGCAGGGATTATTTCTAATACTATCTTTAAAATATGTCAAGATTTTTAAATTTCTTTTTATTATACCGTATCCTTGAAGGACTCCTCCGGCGACAATCTATTAATTCCCTTTAAGGTTTCAAGAATATCGGGTCTTTCTTTTTCTATTCTATCATGATGGCTATAAAAGAAATTGATTAAGGTATTGCCACATGTGAAATGGTTGATATAACCATCTAACAACTTTCCTTCAGCCAGTTTGAAGAGGTAATCAATCTGGTCATTTTTGAGGTTGCCAATACCGAAACCCCGACAACACTCTTGAAGTATTTGGTCATCATTAAACTCGAAATAGTCTTGCCAAAAACGATTATAGCTTTTCATGCCAGGTTCACCGTTCATTTCCATCTTGACTGCCTTCGCTGCCCTGAAACCGCACATAAGTGCCCCTTGAATCTCAACCTCTTGAAAGGAGGGTGCATCTCCAGTTAAAATGATGCGCTTTCTGGCCGGGACTTTTATCGGTTCAAAGCAGGTCCAGAGACATCCCATCTTACGGATTAATTCTGCATCCTTAAACCAGTCTTTCAATTGATCGCTTACAACAAGCTTTTGGATGGATTCCCCGAATGAGATTCCACTGCCTGCGGGTGGTCGGGCAAACACTTCGTAAATTCTGTTTAAACCGTTTTGATCAGGTTTTCTAATCATGGTTCCAGATACTCCATTGAATCCAAAACCCATGAATTGTGTCCAGGCATCTTCATAGGGGCTATTCACATTGGCATATACATAGTGTGTAACCTGAGTTCGGATAAGAACCTTTCTATTTTGGTTAAGTCCCAGACTTTCCGTGATTCTAGAATTAACACCATCAGCAGCAATTAGCCATTTACCAGAGAGCCACTCCTGTTTGTCATGATGACGTACCTTGACCTGCACAATGTCACGTTCCTCTTTTACCTCAAGAGCTGTTGTTCGTGGTCTAATATCAACACCCAGCTGGTCTACTTCATTTAGAAGTCCCTCACATAATGATTGTTTGTCAATGACCATTGCAATGGGGCGGTTTCGTTTGCCCATAATCAAGGTGTTTCCTCCAGGAGATATCCGTACACTTCGATAAAGTTTATGTAAGCCACCTTTGTAGTTTAATACAAAGTCATTTCTATGGAAGAATATCTTATCTTTTTCGAAAGACCAGCCTTCATTGTGAAAGCCCGGTTCAAGCAACCACATGGAACAACAGGGACGGGTATAGCGGGAGATGTGTTTTTTGGTTTCTAATATAATAACCTTAAGGCCTTCCTCAGCGGCAGTTTTTGCTGCCATCAAGCCTGCAGGGCCTGCGCCTGCAACGATTAAATCAAAAGTGCTCATTTTCCTCCCCTTTTTGATTAGTTGTTGTATCTATCAAAGGTTTCTTATAGTATGACTTATGATTGCATATAACTTTAGCTTGCCTGGAATGATCTGTCAATAAGGCTTTGTTAAATAGCACATTTTTTTACCCATTTTTTCAGTAATTTGATATAATTAGTGCCTGAACGAAAAGT
>CBDTTR010000105.1:0-7147 GCA_965363405.1 uncultured bacterium
CCCTATTTACACATATCGTATTCTTAAATGCTGATTTCGAACAACTTAGAAAAAGATTCTCCAGAGGCCAAAAGAGCAATATTAAACAGGCAGAGAAAAAAGGGATAACTGTCCGACTTGCTAATTCACTTGAAGATTATGAACAATACTATTCTATCTATCAGGAAACCATCAAACGGTGGGGAGAAAGTGCAGGGACTACATATCCCTGGAGGCTCTTTCTAAATCTTTTTGAAACACGCAGCCATGATATTAAACTCTGGCTTGCAGAAAAACAGAGAAAGATCGTTGCAGGGGTACTTACCCTTTACTGTAATTATACCATCCTTTACTGGCATGGCTGTAGCCTTAAAGAATATTTTGATCACTACCCCAACAATCTCCTCCATATGGAAATCATCAAGGATGGATGTGCCAGAGGATACAAAAGCTATGACCTAAGCCCCAGTGGCGGGCATGAGGGTGTGGTAAAGTTCAAAGAGTCTTTTGCTGCAAGGAGAGTGGATTTCAAAGCCTATCATTGGAAGAAGCATTGATTGTTTCCACAGAAGTAAAAATACCGTTAGCTATCGTATCTTACTAAACAACAATATCTGACAAAGGAGGAATAAAGATGAGCAGTGCTAATCCTGGTTTCATCAGGTGGTACATTAGAACATTAAGGAGACAGTATAAACAGGATAAAATCCTCCAGCAGATCAAAAGGGAAAACCCGACGGTTACTATTGCTGAAGATGTGAAGATCATCAATCCCCAAAATCTGTTCCTCGGGAAGAATATAGTCATCCAAAAAGGGACTATTCTCCACTGTGGTGGTGAGAGTTGGAGTAACTATCGGGGTAAAATCACTATAGGTGATAATTGTGAGATTGGCCCCTACTGCATCCTCTATGGAGCTGGTGAGATTGAAATAAAGTGTGGTTCAGGCATAGCCATGGGCTCAAGGATTCTCTCTCAACAGCTTGACATATCCAGACAAAGGGAGGAAGGCAATGACTTGTCTACCTCTGCAATCCCCTTAAAATTTAAAAAGGTAGTTTTAGAAGAAGGAGTGTGGCTTGGAGCAAATGCCATCATTTTACCAGGTGTTACCATAGGGAGAGGGTGTGGCATCACCGCGGGAGCTATTGTACACAAAAATATACCCCCCTTTAAAATGGCATATGCCCCGCCTGCCCGGGTTATCAAATCGGCTGCACCTGAACGTAAAGGAGAAAAGGTCCAAGAGGACTAAATTTCATAGATATTATCCCCTGTTAGGCAGGCAAGGCACTTGATGTTAAATACCTAATACTGGATTCTGAATACCAGGATTATTCAAATTACCTTAAACAATCGAGATAAAACTAAAGATCATGTCAGAACACCCTGGTAAAATCATGAAGAAAGTACCCTGCATCTATGACAAAGAGCTGTATGACCAAAGCTATTCACGCCATAATTGGAATGATGCCAGAAGACTGCTTGCTCGCTGTATTCGAAAAGGCAAACCCGGCCTTATCCTTGACATCGGGTGCGGACTCGGCTTTTTTGTTGAGTGCTGCTATAAGTTTGGCATCCCCTGTATCGGTCTGGAAGGATCTGAATATGCAGTGCAGGCTGCAAAAAAGCGAGAACCCCATCTTGATGTAAAACAGCACAACCTGGCTGATCCCTTCCCTTTCGAAAATGAAAGCTTTTCCACCGTAATGTGTAATCAAGTGGTTGAACATCTCCCCAAAGAGGTCGCAAAAAATGCTCTGCAAGAGTCCTATCGTGTCTTAAGTGAGGGGGGAACTATTATCGTTTATTCTCCCAGTGTATTTAACCCGAAGCAGGTGAAAGATCCAACCCACATTAATCTTCACTCTCCAAGATCTCTTAAAAAGGAACTAAAGGAGGCAGGTTTTACGAAAGTACGAAACTTTAACAAATCACTTAAATTCGAACTTGGACTACTGAATCCTTTAAACAAAATGATACGAGCACTTTTCACCATTTTACCCCTTCCCTTCCTCTCTGCTTCGGCAAACTGCATTGCAACCAAAACCAAGGAGGGATATTAAGCTGGTGTCCAAGACTGTTGCCCATTCTGTTAGATCTTATTTATTCAGGACAGGAAGCTGGATATTTGCCCAGATCAGCCACCTTAAAAGATATCACCCCCTTGTCATCACTACCAGAAAGAGGAATCTGGACATTTTCCCTGTAAAAGATATATACTCCCTTTCTGATCTCAATTCCCTCAATCGATTCTTTCAGCGACAGTATGCCAAACGGACCAACTTCTATTACCCCTTCTTCTTTAAAGTCTTAAAAAAAACACGGGTTTCTCTTCTCCATTCCCATTTTGGCAACCGGGGATACTTTGACCTTGCACTTAAACAAAAGCTAAAGATTCCCCAGGTCACTACCTTCTATGGCCACGATGTATCCCTGCTTCCCCAGGAAGAGCGATGGAGGAAGAGATTGGGGGTGCTCTTTGAGCAATGCGACCTTATATTAGCTGAAGGGAACTACATGAAAAGAACTCTCCTGGAGCTGGGCTGCCCTGCTTCCCAGGTGATAGTTCAACACCTGGGCGTCAACCTTGAAAAGATACCATTCATCCCGAGAAGAATAAATGACCATCAAAATGTAAAGATTCTGATCGCTGGAACCTTTCGGGAAAAGAAAGGTATTACTTATGCATTAGAGGCCTTTGCCAAACTAACCTCTAAATACAAAAACATAGAGGTAACGCTCGTTGGCGATGCTGGGCGCAGCCAGCGAGAAATCGATTACAAAAAGGAAATTAACACCGTCATAAAAACCCAAAAGATAGCAGACAAGGTCAACTATCTGGGTTTTCTTCCTTACCCTGCTTTTATTGAAGAGGCAAAGAACAACCACATCTTTCTCTCGCCCAGCATCCACCCCTCAGACGGGGAGACCGAGGGAGGAGCCCCAGTTGCCCTCATAGAAATGTCCGCCTATGGCATGCCCATTGTTTCAACCTTCCACTGTGATATCCCCGAGGTGGTTGTCGATGGAGAAAGCGGTTTCCTGGTTCAAGAAAAAGATACCAATGGACTTGCTGAAAGGCTAGAGCATCTTATCAACCATCCAGAATTATGGGAATCCATGGGAAAGGCCGGAAGAAAACATGTCGAAGAAGAATTTAATATCGTAAAACAGGCAGCAAAGCTTGAATCCATATATGACAGCTTATTGTAACCACGAAGAGCACGAAGAAATAAAAAGGTGATGTGAGATCTGTGAGATGTGATAAAAATGTTTTAACGCACATCCCATATCTCACATCTTATATCCAAAGGAGCTAGTCTCCAGCATCCAGTAACTAGCAACAATTGTGTAAACACCTCTTTTTTATAGTACAAGAAGGCATTTTCATGAGTAAGATTAGCATTATCATACCGACCTTCAATCGCAGAGATTATATCACCATAGCATTAGATTCTGTGCTGAAACAAACGTATAAAGACTATGAGATTATTATTATAGACGATGGTTCAAACGATGATACTAAGGAGGTGCTAAAATCCTACCAGGGAAACATCCGTTATTTTTATCAGGATAACAGCGGGATTCCCACAACCAGAAACAAGGGCATCCGAGAAGCCAGGGGAGACTATATAGCCTTTCTTGACTCAGATGACTACTGGCTGCCTGAAAAGTTAGAACGTCAGATAGAATGCTTCAGCAAGAATCCTCACTATGGTATGGTAGCAACTCGCTGCTCATCTATTAGCCCTGACGGAAGGTTGCGAGAAAAGAACAGACCTGGAAAATCCGGTTTGGTCCTGATCGACCTCTTCAAAGCAAATTTCATTCGCACGTCATCTGCCATGATCAAGAAAGAGTGCTTTGATACGGTGGGAATGTTCGACGAGTCACTGCCTGAGTGCGAAGAATACGATTTGTGGCTGCGGATCGCAAGAAAATACCCTGTCGGTTTTATTAACGATCCGCTGGCAGTTTATACTGATAATCCGAAAGGTGTAAGCACAGATAGTCTTGCCGGCAGGCTCCTGCGTCTGAAAGTGCTGGAAAAAGACTATCTAAAAGAATGCATACCATCAACTATCTATCGCAAGAGACTTGCAAGCAACTACCATTACGTAGGCAGACATTATCTCAATCGGGGAGAAAAAATAGAAGGCATAAAACACCTCAAACATTCTCTTGATCTTAATCCTGTAAATCTGAAAATACTTTTTTACTACGCCTTAAGTTTGTTTAAATAGCTGCAAAAATTGCCAGCTATGAAGCTGTGAATCCAGTACTTTCGGGTTGTCATAATTCAGGATGTTATTTATTGAAAGTATTTATCCAGTGCCAAGCAACCAGTATCCGGGATCATTTTTACCATTCTGTTAACGAATTGCCTGGCAAGAAGATAATTTCTAAGCTATGACTCTATCAAAAGAACAGATGGATTTGTACATAAGAGACCACCTCCTGCCTCATCTCTCATTAGAACATTCATCCTATCATTTTGAACTCACCGATAAAGGACAACGAAACATCATTATCCACCTGTCTATTGAAGGATTTAAACCCCTGGTTATTAAAGGAACCAGGAAAAAGCATAAAGCAGAGCACATGTGGGAGGGCACACAACACTTGCGATGTCATGGAATTAATGCACCAGAAATCATCTACATGGATCTTAGCAGGAAAACCTTTAGAAAATTCGGGTATTACTTTATATATGAAGAGAGGATCGATGGGAAGATTTGCGAGGAACTTGATGACGCAATGGATTCTCTTCATCTGGTAGCAACATTGTTCGCCCGAATGCACGCTATAGGAAGGACTCGTTGGGGAAGACTCAACGGTGGTAGCAGATTTGGATTCTGGAAATATCTTAAGGGTAATATTAGGAAAAAATTGTGGCGTCTCACTGCAAATAATAAATTATTTACCTCAGAGCAGTGTAATCTCTACTTTAAATGGTTTACCTCCTCAAAGGATACGATTAAAAGCCATAAAGGTTTCAGCCTTTCTCACTGCGACCCTCACATGCACAATATCCTGATAAGTGATGCTAATGACGTATACTTATTAGATAATGAGTCTTTGCGTTATCTTCCCTCAAGCATAGACTTCTATAAACTGCAGTACCACTTCTGCCAGGATAATGCTGAAAAGATTAACAGGTGGCAACAGGCATACTTCTCACACCTTTCAGAGGATGAAGTGGAAGAATTTAATCGAAGCAAAGACTTTTTCAACTGCTATGTATTGCTGGGTTTTGCTCAAAGCGAGGCTTATAACCTTTCCCAGTTAAAAGACAAAGCAGAAAACTATATACCTTACCCCTTAAGCCTTAAGAGAGCCTTGGATTTAATAGAAGAAACGATTACAGGTCAGCATGCGCATGTCCGTTGAAGGTTACACTACATTTCATTGCCAGGATATAAAATGGGTCATCAGGGAAGATGTGCTCCCTCCTGTAAAAGAGAGACTAATTCCCCATCTCTCTTCACATACCTTTTTTAAACAAAACGTACCGATTAAGAAAGGGAAACGCAAGTCTATCTGGCACTTAACCCTAACTGGTGTTCAGGTAGATGAAACATATATTATCAAACGATACTTGAGCAAACATCCTTTAGCCCGTCTTAAAAACTTCCTTAAATTATCTAAAGCGGCCCGTGAACTGAAAGCAGCAGTTCTTATTGCACGAAAAGGAATTCCCACCACTTTGCCTGTAGCCATGGGAGAAAAAGGTGGATGTGGATTTGTTAAAGAAAGCTTCGTTGTTCTAGAAAAATTAAAAGAGTGCCGTGACTTAAACAGCTACTTTCTAGAAGAATATCCTGCTATCAGATCCAGCCAGGAGCTCCTCGAAAAATGGAAGATTATTAAGGAACTTGGCATACTAGCCAGCAGGGTTCTTCAAGAGGGAGTTTTGCAATCGGATTTTTCTTTGAATAACTTTCTCCTAACAAAAGACAAAAGGGAAGGAATAAAACTTTACCTGACTGATTTTGAGAAAATTACAATAAAGAAAACATTATCATTTAATCAGAAACTAAGATGTCTGGCTAAATTAAATCGTGTAGGAAGGGAGATTAGTACCGCCAACAGGCTGAGATTTCTAAAATCATATATGGGTAGTACTGCCAGCTGGCAGCAAATTGCATCACTTGCAAGGACCATTCAAGAAAGCACTATAGAGCTCCTGAAGCAGGATCATTCAAGAGGAAGAATAACAAGCGTATACACGGACGCCCTTTATGAAAAATATGAACAAGAATACATTAAAGGATACTGCCGAAAGGGATACAAGATTGATGAAATCCTTGGCATCATCCATAAATTTGATCTCTTAGCAAGAAGTTTGCCTACATCTGATATGAAACAGAAAGAAGAGATTAATATAGAACTCAGTTGCAACAGTCATCTAAAGCCATTTAAGGTGGTGCGATACACCAACCCGGTGAAAAATATTTCTGCTCGCTCCTTGTGGATCAAAATGAGCACTCTTTTAATAGCCGGGATTCCTCTCGAACTCCCTCACATATTTATGGAAATGAAAGTTAAAAGTAATCAGGAAGGTTATCTCTTCATTCCAATAAGGGAAAATGAAATGCCTCTGGGAGAATTTATCAAACCCTCCCTGGGAGAAAAAGAGCTTTTATCTCTGATAGAACTTTTGGTAAAGCTGATGAAGAAGCTCCATCACTTCGGCACATTTTCTGACAAGATAACAGAAAGCAATTTTGCAGTAGTAGAAAAAACCGTGGGCGGACCCTCAATCTACTTAAAAAACATTGAAACGTTCAACATGAAAAAAGAGATTGCCCTGAGTGAAAAGAAAAGAGATCTGGCTATATTAAACGGACTTATCAAAAAGCACTATCCAACAATGACTTTCGACCTCACCCAACGCTATTTCAAAAACTAAAACCAGCTTAGGCCACAGAGTTATGGGAGAAAGCACCCATGGTTGACGATGGGCCGGGGAAAGAGTTCTATCCAAAGAAAAAATCTGCCACACGGAAACTCACGAAGGCAAATGACTCGGGTTAAGCGTTTACGATAAATGTTTTTGAGGAAGAAAGTACAAAAAAAAAGCTTTTGACATGGTGTTTGAATATGCTTATCTGCTTATTTGGAAAACTCCAGTTAGATTACCCTGATGAAATTATTAACAATA
>CBDTTR010000106.1:0-7084 GCA_965363405.1 uncultured bacterium
GGGAGCAGAGAAACATTCATTTCTAAAGACCTTGTAAACTTTGTGGTTCCTCATATATAACTTTGGTGAGTTTCAAAAAAACCCTTTTAAAAAAGGAGTACCGATGGATAAGAAGATAAGCATATTGGATCTACAGGATATGAAAGAAAATGGTGAAAAAATTACTATGCTTACCGCGTATGACTATCCTACTGCTAGAATTCTTGATCAATGTGGTGTAGAGGTTCTTTTAATCGGTGATTCAGTGGGAAATGTGATGATGGGAACGGATAACACCCTGCCAGTAACCACTGATGATATCATTTATCATACGAAAGCAGTGGTGAGAGCTAGAAAACGTGCCCTGGTAGTTGCAGATATGCCTTTTATGTCTTATCAGGTAAGCATTGAGCATGCTAAAAGAGAAGCAGGCAGAATGATTAAGGACGGTGGGGCAGAGGCAGTAAAGATTGAAGGAGGAGAAAATATGGAAGAGGTGATACATGCTATTTGTAATATTGATATTCCAGTGATGGGACATATAGGCTTAACACCTCAATCAATTCATCGTTTGGGTGGCTATAAGGTACAGGGAAAAGAGGAGGGGCAAAGAGAGAAACTTATGGCAGATGCTCTTGCGGTGGAAAGGTCAGGTGCATTCTCCATTGTACTGGAGGCTGTCCCTTTAAGTCTTGCTAAAGAAATTACCCGCAACCTGAAGATCCCTACTATTGGTATCGGAGCTGGTATTCATTGTGATGGTCAGGTACTTGTCATACATGACCTCTTAGGTCTTGCAGGGAACTTCAGACCGAAATTTGTAAAGCGCTATGCAAACCTGGAGACAGAGACAAAAAAGGCAGTTAAGACATTTCTCTCAGAAGTTAAGAATAAAAAATTCCCCACTGACAAACACAGTTTTCATTAAGAAGGGAAGAGTTGATGCAAACAATTAACAGCATCAAAGAAATGCAGACCTTTTCAAACAGGGAAATGGGTGAAGGCAAAACAATAGCGCTCGTTCCCACCATGGGATTTTTTCATCCGGGTCATTTAAGCTTGATGGAAGAGGGGAGGAGACGAGGTGATTTTCTAGTTGTAAGTATCTTTGTCAATCCCACCCAGTTTGGAGCAGGAGAGGATTATGAAAATTACCCACGGGACATGGAAAGGGATCAAGAGTTGGCCGAGGAAACAGGGGTAGATGTGATCTTTGCTCCTCCAGTAGATGAAATGTATCCTTCAGATTATCAGACCTATGTTAATGTGGAAGAAGTTACAAAAAATCTTTGTGGTATCTCACGACCTACACATTTTAGTGGTGTTACTACTGTGGTGTGTAAACTTTTTAGCATCGTTAAACCCCATTTCGCTATCTTTGGCGAGAAAGATTTCCAGCAACTTGTCGCCATTCGTCAGATGGTGTCTGATCTTAATATTGATGTAAAAATTGTGGGGATGCCTATTTATAGAGAGGAAGATGGCTTAGCCCTGAGTTCTCGCAATAAGTATTTAACCCCGGATGAGCGAAAGGCTGCTCTTTGTCTCTTCCGTTCACTAATGCGGGCAAAAGAGCTTTTTAGACAGAGCGAAAGAAAGACAGAAGAAATTTTAAGCGAAGTAATGAGTATTATAGAAGCTGAGCAATTAGCCGAAATTGATTACGTCAAAATTTGTGATGTTAAGACGCTTAAGGATATAGAGCAGATTAATCAGGAGACAGTGCTTGCCCTGGCAGTAAAAATTGGGAAGGCACGGTTGATTGATAATATCGTTTTGAATCCTTCAGATTGTACTTAACATTTCAGCGCAGCAAGAAATAGAGGGGGGAAACTTAAGGAATTTATGTTATAATGAAAATTGATTACGGTATTGCGATTGAAGAGGGAAAAGATTGAAAACAAAGTTAAAAGAAATTGTCAGCTTTCTGCTTGACAAGTTAAAACGTTCTAATGTCATATCAATTGCGAAGGGGGAAGGAATGAAAACACAACTAAAGAAATCCTTCTTTACCGGTCTCCTCGTTGTTATCCCTATCAGTGTAACAATCTACATTCTGGTCTTTTTAATAGGGCTTTTGAATAATCTGTTGCCATTCAGTTTTTTGCCCTATGGGACAGGAATAGTGCTGACTCTTATCCTGATTACCCTGGTTGGCTTCATGACCTCTAATCTAATAGGGAAAAGGCTTATTGATATGGGGGAGAAATTTATCACTAAAATACCCCTGGTAAAAAACGTATATGCAGCAGTAAAACAGATTTCAGATGCGATGCTCACTTCGACGAGAAAAAGTTACAGAAGGGTAGTGCTTATAGAATATCCCCGCAAAGGGATCTATACCTTAGCCTTTGTTACGGGTATCGCCAGGGGAGAAGTACAAGACAAAACACAAAGCAATGTAATCAATCTATTTGTTCCTACCACACCCAATCCAACCTCTGGATTCTATCTTATGGTTCCGGATACCGATGTGATTAATCTTGATATGTCCGTTGAAAATGCCTTTAAGTTGTTGATTTCTGGGGGTATGGTTTCATCTGATCATACACAATCTTAGCTGAAGTATTCTTTTCGGATCATCTTCATATCTTCCCATACATCTCTTTTTCGTTGAGGATTTCTAAGCAGAAAGGCAGGGTGGAAGGTTGCTATCAATCTGGAATTGCGATAGGGCATGAATCTGCCCCTTAAGCTTGATATCTTTTCACCTGTTTCAAGCAGCGTCTGGGCAGCAAAGGTCCCTAAGGCACAGATGATCTTGGGCTTAATGGCATCAAGTTGTTTAATCAGAAAAGGTTCACAAGCCTTGATTTCATCAGGTTCAGGATTTCTATTCTGGGGAGGACGACATTTGATTATATTGGCGATGTAAACATCTTCGCGGGCAAGGTTGATAGAATTAATGATCTTGGTAAGTAGTTGGCCGGCGGGACCCACAAAGGGTTTTCCCTGAATATCCTCATCTCCTCCGGGACCCTCACCTACAAATACCAGTTGAGCTTCAGGATTTCCGCTGCCAAAGACAATGTTTCTGCGATAGCTATGGAGTTTACACCTTTTGCAATTGCCAAGTTCCGTTCTTATTTCCTCAAGAAGCTGGGCTTTATCCTGGGTGGGGTGAGCTGGTTTTATTGGCAGCCCCTCAACTCCCTGCTCTTGTTGGTAGAGCAGGAAATCTTGCAATGAATATAAAACGCATTGAAATTCCTTTTCGATGTCTTCCATCTGCTAAGTTCTTTTCTTTGGTTCAATGGCGGATGTTTTCTTTAGTTCCTTGGCAGAGTTCTTTTCTTTCTTGATCTGTTTGATTTTGTCTAGAATCTTATCTGCCAGTTCCTCTTTTTCCATAAGGGGGAGTGCATCAATCTTTCCCTCGAAATCGATGAGGGTTGCCTCATTGCTATCAGAGCCAAATCCGCCCCTCTTTTGCAAAGCGTGGTTTACCACAATGAGGTCAAGGTTCTTTTTGTCCAGTTTTAACTTGGCCTGGGAGATGAGATTCCTGGTTTCTGCGGCAAAACCGACCAGGATTTTTTTTCCTTTATCTTTTCCCAGTTGGTACAGGATATCAGGATTCTTCTCCAGCCCCAGGGTCAATGTTTTATGTGTTTTTTTCATCTTATCTTTGAAACTTTTTTTGGGACGATAATCTGCAACAGCAGCTGCTTTGATCACGATGCTGCATGACTTGTAATGCTTTGATACAGCCTTGCTCATCTCAAGGGTATTTTCAACTTGGATTGTGTGTATATTAGGAATTGGTTTAAGGTTGGTAGGACCACTGACAAGCATTACTTCTGCTCCCCTTCGATGAGAAGCTTTTGCAAGAGCATATCCCATTTTACCTGAGGAACGGTTGGTTAAAATTCTTATAGGATCTATGTGTTCATGTGTAGGTCCTGCAGTAATTAGAATGCGTTCTCCTTGAAAATCTTTTTCTGCAAGGATAGTTATTGTTTCTCCCAGGATATCTTCTATTTCAGCCAATCTGCCTTTGCCCTCATAACCGCAGGCAAGTTCTCCTGTTGTGGGGTCCATGATCCTAAATCCAAGTTCTTTCAGTTTCACTACATTTTGCTGGACAATGCGATTTTCCCACATATTGGCATTCATAGCAGGCGCGATGAGCAAAGGGGCTTTATTGGCCAGCACGACTGTGGAGAGGAGATCATCAGCACAACCAGATGCGATTTTTGCAATTATGTTTGCTGTCGCAGGTGCAATGATAAGAATATCTGCTTTGTCGGCTAAAGAAATGTGGGAAATCTCTGGGTTAAAGGAATGGAAGAGATCTGTGTAGACCGGGTGACCAGAGACAGTCTGGAAGGTGAGTGGAGTAACGAACTGCTGGGCATTTCTGGTCATTATTACATCTACCTTAGCATGACGCTTACGGAACTGGCGGACTAGTTCTACCGCTTTATAAACAGCAATCCCTCCTGTAATGCCTAAAACAATCTGTTTTTCCTTAATCATTTCCCCCCGCCTCTTTTGAACGATTGGTTTTAAGTTGTTTTTGTTCGGTGCTTTCGGCATTTAGCCTGACTTCCATCTCAATCATATTATGTGAGACGTTTTTGATTGAAATTGTGAATTCTTCAAATTGATTGTTCGCAATCAGTTTAGCAAGTGATAGAGTATCCAGATTTGACTCCACTTCAATTAAAGCACCTTCATCAGATAAGGTTTTTTGTAAAAGGTTTTGGATTTCAGGAATCCCTTTTTTTAAATCGCTTTTTAATAGGGAAAAATCAAGATAGTTAGATAACCCAGAAACACTTAGTGTGGTTAGGGTTACTCCTTTACTTTCTTTTACCCATTGTAAGGAAATTTGTTGCCCCATTTGACGGGAGAAAGTGGATGATGCCTTCTCAAGGGCAACCATCTGAGCAGTTTCTTCATCATCTTGAGTTGCAGGAATATAGGTGTCGAGGGTAGCTACCACTGAGCCATCTTCGATTTTTACAGCCCTGGCTATGATACTAGCCTGCACAGACTTTTGAATGGAGTTTTCGACCTCATCTGTCGATTCTACCTGAGCGTTCCCAACAATAGCAATGTCTGCTTTGAATTGTTTGCCTAATGTTTGAATCGCCTCCGATTTTATGTCAAGACAACCATAAACATTAGTCGTTGCTTTTTCTTGAAGCATATGGGTATGATCGATCACTTCAAAACCCTTTTTCTGAAGCTCCATCCGAAAGACCTGATCAATAACGGTAAGTTCTTTTTCAGGATCGATAAAAGACCACCAGCATGTGTAAAAGTTTTGATTCAGCCTTTTTTGAGAAATCATAAGGAGAATGCGAGGAAGCTTAACTTTGCGAGTGAGAAATTGTAAGGCAACAAGATAATTCTCCAACTCTTTAAAATCTATAGTTGACTGGATAGTTATATGGTAGCGATCATCGAGGGTGCTATCATAAAGAATCCTGTAGCTTGCAATATAATCAGCAGCCCGATCAAATATAGGCTCTTGCAAGAAAGGGAACTGCTCTTCGATGAGATCAAAGGTCATCAACATTCCCACTGCATGAACAAGCGCTTTTTTTTGCGCATCGATAATTGCCTCGTTTTGGGCAGTGATAATGTTATCATTTGTGATATGTCCTATACCGGTAGTTATGACAGAATCAGATGGCCATGTGTCCTGCGAGAAGGCCACATTAAACGATAGGGAAGAACCGATGAGAACTATAAATATTAATGTCAGGCATATTTTCTTCACTCTTTGTCACCTCAAAAGTGGTTTGTTGATTGTTGTCAGTAGTCCGTTGTTTGTTGACGGGTGTCTGTATATTGGACAAAATCTTAACTTATTTCAAGTAAACTTGAAATAAGCTCATTGAATATAGGGCTTTAGTGAGCCGACCATAGCTTTGTTTACCTCTGCTTCAATGATAACTCCTGTGTCTATGTACTTTTTGGTAATTATATTACCATTTCTTAAAATTTGACCGATTGTTTTTCCGGCATCAAAAGGAATTTTCAGCTTTACTCGTTGCATGGAGGATGAAATAAAACCTTCTATCATGCTTAAAAGAGTATCCACTCCTTCTCCAGTTGAAGCAGAGGTGGCAACCCCATTTTCTAATTTTCTTGCCCACGCACTGATCATTTTTTCATGGGGTACGCTGTCAATTTTATTCAGTACATGGATGATTATTTTTTGAGGCATTCCTATTTCTTCAAGAGCTCTATTAACCGCAGTGATGTGCGCTTCAAAATGGGGGCTGCTTATGTCAATTACATGAAGGAGTATATCGGATTCTTTCGCTTCTTCAAATGTTGCCTTAAATGCGGCAATTAACTGGTGAGGAAGTTTGTTAATGAAACCAACCGTATCAGAAATGAAGACATCCTGATTGTTAGGCAGGCTGATTGTTCCGATCTTGGGATCTAAGGTACTGAACAGTCGATTTTCTACCAGGACACCTGTGTGAGACAAATAGTTTAAAAGAGTGGACTTCCCGGCGTTTGTGTAACCTATGAGAGCTATGCTTGAGCGTGAAAAAGACCTTCTCCCCTGACGGTGTAGTTCTCTAACCTTCCGTACCTTCTCTATCTCTCTTTTTAATCTGGTGATACGCTCCTTTATTTTTCTACGATCTACCTCCAATTGGGTTTCTCCTGGTCCTCTGGTTCCTATTCCTCCACCCAATCTGGATAAGATGAAACCTTTCCCTTTAAGTCGGGGAAGAGTGTATGTAAGCTGGGCAAGTTCTACCTGAATCTTTCCCTCTTTTGATTTAGCCCTTTGAGCAAAGACGTCCAGGATGAGACCTGTTCTGTCAATCGTTTTGGTGTTAAAGCTTTCCTCAAGATTCCTTTGTTGGGTGGGGGTGAGTTCATCGTCGAAGATTACTACATCTATGTCATGGGAACTAACATAATCTTTTACCTCTTCCACTTTACCCCTACCTATAAACAGAGAGGCATCCACCTTCTTAAGTTCCTGAACAATGGTTTTCTCAACACGAGCACCAGCGGTTTCAGTTAAACGGGACAATTCCTCCAGAGAATCCTCAACCTCCCAATCCACTCTGTTTTCGTTGTTTGTCCCTATTAAAAGTGCTCTTTCTTTGTGCTTAAAATTGTCCAT
>CBDTTR010000107.1:0-7041 GCA_965363405.1 uncultured bacterium
AGGTCATTACTATCAGGCCGTTACTGAATATGAGCGTTTTATCTACTTTAATCCCAACCACCCATCTGTTCCTAATGCACGACTTAAGATTGCCTTCTGCTATAAACTGGGGGAGGAATATGATAAAGCCATTGTACTCTTTCGTAATCTGGTGGATGAATACCACAATCAAGAAGTGGGAAAAGAAGCCGCCTATCAGGTTGGAGAATGTTACCTGGAAAGTGGAGATTATGAACTGGCTTTAATTGAGTTTGAAAACTTTACAGAAGATAATCCCAATCATCTTCTGTCTGAAAAGGCTAAATGGGAGATGGCCTGGACATATATTTATCTGGAAGAATACTCTTCTGCTGAAAAGCGGCTCTTCCTCATTAAAAAAGATAGTCTTTATCAAAAACCCTCTCAAGAATTGGCAGGTGCCTTAAAACAGCTACCACATCTTCCTCGCAAATCTCCTCTCATGGCAGGTATCTTAGCCGCGGTTATCCCAGGAGCTGGTCATTTTTATATGGGAGAAAAGAAACAGGCTGTCTTCGCTTTCATCACAAACGCCCTGCTTTTTTATGGCGCTTACGAGGCTTTCGCTAGTGAAATTTACGCAGTGGGTGGAATTGCCTCTTTCTTCAGCCTTAATTACTACAGTGGTAATATTTTTGGAGCTTTAAACAGTGCCCACAAATTCAACAAAAACGTGCGGGAAGAATATCTGGAAGGATTCAGGAGGAAATACAATTTATCGATCAAGCTGAAAGGAGGGAAAGAGGGACCCATGTTGGAATTCGCCTTGAACTTTTAGGACTACTAGTGTTCCTTTACCATTTCTCCCTTCTCATTTAAAGTCATCACCTCACACTCTTTGGGAGGAATAAATTGGAAAGTTTCTGCTGGCATGGATTCATTTATTCTAATATTTCTCAATATTAACTGCTTTATAATTTCACCCTTCTCAGTTTGAACAGCAGTTTCAACTTTACGGGGCAGCCAGATGCCGGGGATAATTTCTAGAAAGTTTTCGTTTTCTGTCCTGCTTATTAAATTGTCAGCTTCTTTATAAAGCTCTTTTCTAACCAAGGCAAGCCTATCTCTATCTATCCAAACCAGAAGTTTCAATCCCTGGGAATCATCTGTCTTAGGTTTGCATTCAATAAGATAACATTTCTTACCCTTAACAACTTCTTCCTTCAGTAATCTCAAACGATCCCCAAACTTTGAACTGATAGAAAGACCCCACCCCTCGATCTCATATGGTTTGAGAAACTTGCTTACCAGAAGCATCCTTTCTTTCTCTCTAAGATGCTTTATCTTCCTCCTCACTACCTTTTTCTCTTCCAAAATGTGCTGCCAGATATCGTCCTTATTTATTAGCAGGGTGATTCTCTTAGGAAGCATGACTTCTATCCTTGCTAATCCAGGATTTTGAAAGAAAAAACGCCATTCTTCTTGAAATTCCAGAATTTCATTTCGGTAATAGATTCTGCTTACGTTGACCTGATAATTTTCTATCTTTAAAAAGTTCTGCTCCATTTTTGAGATGATGTCCTGAGCAGAAGTCTGATTAGCCAAAACGTTCACTTTAAAGAACAGTATACAAAAAACAAATAAGAAGACCGTTGTACTAATATTTGTGATTTTTAAAAGAATATTCCTGCACACTATTTTCAACCTCACATTTTAACGGAAAAAGTAATAAAAAAAGCCCTCCCTATTTTATGAGAGGGCTTTTATGAACAAATTTTGAATAAAAAAGTACTATCTTAATTTCTTCTTTGTTTTTACTGCCACACCTTTAGCAGTACTCACACCAAACCCGCATACATATGGAACGTATCCCATAAAACATGGCTGGATAATGGGAGAATTGAAATCCGTGTTGATGACTGCATTAGCACCCACTGCTTTAGCCTCCTCTGCTAACATCTGATTTAAGACTATGTCCAGATCTGTAGGTTCGATATCAGCAAAGATTCTGAATCCAATCTTTGCCACCTCAATAGCAGCTACAGGTTGATAAGGTGTATCAATATCTCCATTGGTTATGAAGATGTCATTAGGAAGCATAGCCTTATCAGATGCTGCACATCCAAAAAGTAACAAACAGGCACAAGATATAAGTAACAATTTCTTCAATAGAATCACCTCCTCTCTCTCTTGAATTTCCCAACTTCTTATTCGTATAACGCGTATTGTTATCAAATATACTATAAAATTAGTTTTCGTCAAGTGAAAACAATAGAAAATTATAAATATTTAGCAAAATGAAGAATGTTTGTGTTTTACTTATCAAATTTAATGGTTTAATTGTGAACTTACTTTTTTCAGAATTTTGTTTTCCGGATCTTTATTAAGTGCCTCATTAACCTCCTTCTTTGCTTTCTCATTATCACCCCGCTCTTTCACATAAGCAGCATCCATCTTTTTAGCCTTAAGGTAGCAACGAAGTGATTTAAAATAATCTCCTTTTTTGAAATAGGCCACTCCAAGATTATACATCGCCTTCACATTATGGTCATCATATCGTATAGCCTTCTCAAAAAAGTGCTTCGAAATATCACTTTTATCATTTTTAAGATATGTTACACCTAAATTATTATAAGCAACAGAATAGGTGGGATCAAGAGCCAAAGCTTTAACGTAATGCTGCTCAGCACTATCATAGTCTCCCATTCGATAGTAACAAAATCCAAGGCTGTTCTGAAACCTTGGATTTTGAGGATCATCTTTCACTAGCATCTGATAAGCAACCAACTGCTCTTCTTGAGAGAAAAGGTATATATACTGCAGGAATTTTTCCTCCTGAGCATTTGCTGACAGGGGGGAAAGACAGCCTACGAACATCAACGTTAACAGACAAAATACAATCAATGGCTTCATCTTGTCATCTTACAACTGCTTCCATGAATGGGTTACAACATCTCTTGAATTTTTTGACGCCCAGGGAGAATTCAAACTTTTCGTAACACTTTTGCTTTTTTAAAAAAACAAGCTTTCGAATCGGTCTTGAACCGCAGAACACCGAACAAGGAATTATGAATGGAAAAGTAAATGATAAAGAACAAACCTTCATCATTCGAAATTCCTTATTCGACATTCGATATTCAAAAAATGCTCTCTCGAATCAGCAATATCTGATCCTTTCAAAGAAAATAGTAAAATTATTAAAGCGCTATGTTATTACAACTTATGAAAACTAACACGCCTGTTTACTGTTATCAAGCGTTTTATCCATGATTCCATCCTTTTTCACACCCAGCTCATATTTTCCTTCATCATAAAAAGCAGTTGCACATCTCAACCAATAATGTTAGTTTTTTCAAAAACCATCTCAGCAAGTGAACAGGTTATCTTAAAATGGAAAAGAAGCTTAAAAAACTGCAGCAGATATTAAAAAGCATGAATAGTATCCTTGTTGCCTACTCCGGTGGAGTGGATAGTACCCTTCTTCTTAAAATAGCCAAAGATGTTCTGGATGATCAGGTATTGGCAGTAACGGCCATTTCCCCTACTTTTACCAAAAGAGAAAATCAAGCTGCACGGAACATAGCCAAAATGATAAAGGTAAAACATAAACGTGTTAAAACACACGAGTTGGATTGTCCGGATTTTACGCGTAACCCCCCTAACCGTTGTTATTTTTGCAAAAGGGAGCTGTTCTCTCTGTTAAAATCGATTGCCAGGCAAGAAGGTTGCAAATCCGTGGTAGAAGCTTCCAATCGAGATGATGAAAAAGACTTCCGTCCTGGATTAAAGGCACTAAAAGAACTGGGGATTCGAAGCCCTTTAAGAGAAGCCGGTTTCAGCAAAAAAGAGATCAGGCAACTTTCAAAAAAATTGGATCTCCCTACCTTTGACAAACCTTCCCTTGCTTGCCTTGCTTCCCGATTTCCCTACGGTCAACCAATCGATAGAAAAAAACTGCGCATGGTAGAGCAGGCTGAAGAATATCTCCACACCCTCAATTTTAAACAGTGTAGAGTCAGGCACCACGGATCCATAGCACGCATCGAAGTTGAACCGGAAGATATAAACCAATTTCAGAAGCGTAAAGTACGAGCGATGGTGATAAAAGAATTTAAAAAACTGGGTTTTACCTATATAACTCTAGACCTTGAGGGGTATCGATCAGGAAGTATGAATGAAGTTGAACTGATAAAGAAGCCACGCCCAGAAGAGGGACATGTCTGTATTTCATCCGTTCCCTGAAGTATTGGAGTGATGGAGTAAGGGAAGCTAAAAAAGGAGGGGTGTTAAGGAGCAGTAACCATTTTTTTAACTGCCTTTAGTTGGGGCTGAATATCTTGAGCAAATTCATCCAGGAGAATGCCCATCTCACCCCTTATCTCATCAGTTAAAATCTTTTCCTCAACATATCCAAGCAGCGTATTAAGTTCAGACGTTGTCCCACTTAAAGGATCAAGAGTCAGAGATACTCTGCTTTTATCATCACTTAAAAGATTGGTTAAGTAAAGAAACGTCATCCTATCATTCAATTCCTCTGAGAGATTTCTCACATTTACCATAATCTCATCATCGGTTAGCTTTTCCATTAGTAATGAACTGATTTTAAGGCCGTATTCTTCTGTAAAATTATTCTTTGAAGACCTGAGCTCTCCCTCAAACCTTATGAAATCTTCCTGGTTGAGCGATCTTCCCTGTTCTGAAACGAAGTCTTCCTTGAAGCCAACCAACACAGGCAAAATCTTTCCCCATCGCCATTGATTATCATGACTGTCCACACCACGTGCCCAAAGACCTGGAACTCCCGTTTCCTGCCATGTGGTATTATTGTTATCTACCCCGACGACACCTACCAAAAAACTTGTTGCAGCCCATATTAGTGCATTGCTATCAGCACCAACCTGAAGGGGCCAAGGCAGTACTGAGTTAAAACTTGCTGATACAACGTCACCAACGTCATAACTAAATCCTATACGAGACACATTATAAGGTAATAGAAACAAGCCAGAAATACTAAATCTTGCCCACCAGTTTAAATCAACATCTGCCCCTACCGAGATTTTTAAGGAAAACCCGATCCTGTTTTCCTCGAAGATGGATACTTCAATCCAGGTCTCACTCTCTCCGTTGTAACCACCATAAAGAGGACTGGCAAAGGCATTTGAACTAACAGCCAAAGCCATCAAAAGAATTCCCATAATGAATAACCATCTGGTACAACACCTTTTATATTTCATCTTATACTACCTCGCCCTAAAACCTTTCGGCACTACCACAATGCCTGATTCAGTTACTGTAAACCTCTTCGTATCTTCTTCCACATTATAGCCGATCTGCATCCCAGGAGGAATTTCCGATTCTTTATCAATAATAGCTCTCCTAATCCTCGCGTGCTCTCCCACCCTCACTCCTTCCAGCAGGATAGAATCCTCCACCTTTGCAAAGCTCTCGATCCTAACATTGGGAGATAACAGAGATCTTCTAACCTCCCCCCCACTTAGAATACATCCCCCAGAAATGATAGATTCCAAAGCAAACCCTCTTCGTCCCCCCTCCTCATCAAGTATGGTTTTAGCTGGAGGAAAAGGAGAGTGATAGGTATGAATTGGCCATTCAGGGTCATAGAGGTTTAATAAAGGAGAAATTGATACCAGATCCATATTTGCTTCATAATAAGTCTCTATGGCTCCAACATCCCGCCAATAGGAAGCCTCACCTTTTTCATTTTTACAGTTATAAGAATACACCCGATTTTTATTAACCATAGCGGGAATGATATTTTTCCCAAAATCATGTGCCGTATTCTTCTTTGCGTCTTCGACCAGCTCCCTTACCAGGATTTCTGTATTAAACACATAGATTCCCATAGATGTAAGGATTTTATCCGGTTTAGCAGGTATTGTTTCAGGACAATCTGGTTTTTCATGAAATCCTGTTACTCTATAATCACCATCAATTTCCAGAACACCAAACTCTTTTGACAATCCTTTATCCATTTCCGCAGCAGCAACTGTTGCATCCGCACCTTTTTCAAGGTGAAAATCCATCATATCCCTGTAATCCATTTTATAAACATGGTCTCCGGAAAGGATGAGTAATAAATCGGGTTGATCCTTCTGTAAGAGATAGATGTTTTGATAAATTGCATCGGCCGTCCCTTTGTACCATTGTTCATTTACTCTCTGTTGGGCTGGAACAACGGTTATAAATTCACCAAGGGTACTGCTTAAAATATTCCAGCCCAATTGGATATGTCTGTTTAATGAAAGGGATTTATACTGAGAAAGAATATAGATTTTCCTGAGGTTAGAGTTGATGCAATTACTGAGCGTGAAATCAATGATTCGATAGATAGCACCAAAAGGCACCGCTGGTTTTGTTCTATCTCTGGTTAAAGGATAGAGACGTTCACCTTTGCCTCCAGCCAGGATTAAAGCAAGTACCTTTTTCACTTTCTAAGCCTTCTTTTTCTCCAGGAGCTCTCTGATTTTCTTTTTCAATTCTGTCAGATCCGCAGACTTCACCACAAAATTATCCGCTGTCCAGCTCATAAAATCATCTTTATAGCTCGAATATGCACTATGAATAATAACAGGAATATTCCTCTCCTTGCCCACAATCTTTCCCAAAGCTTCAAGACCATCCATAACAGGCATCCGGATATCCAGCACAATCAAATCAGGTGGTACTTCAAATACCTTTTCTAAAGCCTCTTTCCCATTACGAGCCAGGATTATTTGATAACCTTCTTCGCCTAACTCTTCCTGATAAAGCATCCTCTGATGCTCTTCATCATCAACAACAAGTAGAGTTGCCATACCCCTACTCCTTATTTAAATTAGTCTTTTTTTACCACTCTTTGAGTTGATTCCCTGTAAGAAATTTACTTTCCAGTAAAACGGTCCAAGTAAAAAACCAAAACGGCAGTAAAACCTATACTACAATTGAAACCCTAAATCAAGGAGTCTTTTTGGCAAACCTTTACTTGGGCTCAGATTTATCCTCTTTTACACCGCTAAAAAGCTATTATTACAAGTAACTGTTAAAACTCTATTCTGTCAGAAAGCAAATATCGAAAGTGGCGTG